>NZ_JBMVFV010000003.1:0-186820 GCF_049538395.1 Micromonospora sp. AB353
CGCGGACCATGCGGGAGATCTTCCGGCTGGGCACCAACGACACCCGGTACGGCCTGCTCTCGGTCGGCCTCTTCGTCGTGATGACGGTGCTCGGCCTGGACGGCGCGGTGCTGCCCTGGCTCTGGGCCGACCTGGTCGGCGGCGGCGACCCGTGGCTGCCCGCGCTGGGCATCGTGGCCGCGCTGCTCGTGGTGCTGCCGCTGCCGTACCTGACCAACCTGTGGTTCCCGCAGTGGTGGATCCGGCAGATGCTGCGGATCAGCGCCCGGCTGGTGCACGGGCAGACCGGCGCGCGCCGGGTCAGCGGGCACACCCCGGCCGAGGTGGTGGCCCAGGGCGGTGACACGGACCGGGTGGTGCACCTGGCCGACAACCTCATGGACCAGTTCATCTCGCTGGTCATCGTGGTCGCCATGACGCTGGTGACGGGCAGTCTCGTACCGGCGATGTTCTTCGTCGGCACGATGGTGGTGTCCGGCCTGGCGGCGACGCTGTTCGGGCCGCGGCTGGAACGCACCGCCGCCGGCACGGTGAAGGCGCGCGCCGCGTTCGCCACCGCGCTGGTCTCCGCGCTGTCAGCCGCCCGTACGGTGAAGCTGGCCGGCGCCACCCGCCCGGTGCTGCGCCACCTCGCCCGGCTGGACGAGGTCCGCAGCGAGCGGCAGCGGCGCGAGATCGCCATGCAGGTGTGGGCCCGGTCCACCCCGTCGGTCGCCAGCGGCCTGCTGCCGATCGGCGCGTGGGCGCTCTACCTGGCCGGGGAGCTGTCGGCGGGTGCCACGCTGGTGGCCGTGTCCACCCTGGCCGCGGCCCGGTGGTTCGCGTGGACCACCGCGTCGCTGGTGTCGCAGTACCCGTCGGCGCGGGTGTGGACGAAGCGGACGGTGGCGATGACCGGCGAGGCCGTGTACGCGGCGCCGGTGCCCGGCCTGGACCTGGTCGCCGGCACCGCGCCCGCGCCCGAGCCGCCGCCCCGGCACCCGCTGCGCCGCCTGGAGCTGGCCGGCTTCGGTGCGCTGCACTCCGACGGCACGCTCGCCGTCCGCGACGTGGACCTGGTGGTCGAGCGCGGGCAACTGGTGCTGGTCGTCGGCCCGGTCGGGTCCGGCAAGTCGTCGCTGCTGCGCGCGCTCGCCGGGATCGTGCACCACGTCGGCGAGCTGCGCTGGAACGGTGACCCGGTGACCGAGCCGGAGATGTTCCTGCGTCCCAACCAGGTCGGGTACGTGGGCCAGATGCCCCGGGTGCTCTCCGGCACGGTGGCCGACAACATCGCGCTCGGCCACCAGGTGGACGCCGCCGGGGCGGTCACCACCGCCCAGCTCGAACACGACCTGGCCGCGGCCGGGGGCGGGCTCGGGTTGCTGATCGGGCACAAGGGCACCCGGCTGTCCGGCGGTCAGCTCCAGCGGCTGGCGCTGGCCCGGGCGCTCGCCCCGCGTACCGAGCTGCTGGTGGCCGACGACGTGTCGTCGGCGCTGGACGTCAGCACGGAGCTGGCGCTGTGGTCGGCGTTGCGCGAGCACGGCGTGACTGTGGTCGGCTCGACCGCGAAGCGGGCCGCGCTGGTCCGGGCCGACCACGTGGTGGTGCTGATCGACGGCACGGTGGCCGACCAGGGCACCTGGACCGACCTGGAACCCCGCTGGAACCACCTGGCGGGCTGACCGCCTCGGGGGTCCTCCCCGTCGATCATGAAGTTGGCGGCGACAAATCGGACGCAGAACGCCGCCAACTTCATGATCGACGCGCACGGTCAGAGGGCTCGGGCGTACTGGTTGGGCCAGGTGGGGGTGGCGCCCAGCTTGGCGGCGGCGCGGTGCGGCCAGTACGGGTCGCGCAGCAGTTCGCGGCCCAGCAGCACCAGGTCCGCCTCGCCGCCGGCCACGATCTGCTCGGCCTGCTCGGGCTCGACGATCAGGCCCACGGCGCCGGTCGGCACCCCGGCGTCGCGGCGGATCCGGGCGGCCAGCGGCACCTGGTAGCCGGGTCCGACCGGGATGGACGCCTGGACCGCCGCGCCGCCCGAGGACGTGTCGACCAGGTCCACACCGGCGGCGGCCAGTTCCCCGGCGAGCACCACGCTGTCGTCGACGGTCCAGCCGTCGTCGGTCCAGTCGGTGGCGGAGATCCGGGTGAGCACCGGCACCGACTCGCCGACGGCGGCGCGTACCGCGCGGGCCACGTCGAGGGTGAGCCGCATCCGGGCGGCCCGGTCACCGCCGTAGCCGTCGGTGCGCCGGTTGGTCAGCGGGGACAGGAACTCGTGCAGCAGGTAGCCGTGCGCGGCGTGGATCTCCACGGCGGCGAACCCGGCGTCCAGCGCCCGCCCGGCGGCGGTGGCGAAGGCGTCCACCACCGCGGCGATGCCCGCCTCGTCCAGCGCGGTCGGCGTGCGGTACTCCGGTACGAACGGCTGGTCGCCCGGGCCGACCGGGGTCCAGCCGCCCTCGGCGTCCGGCACGCCGCCGCGCGCCGGTGCCCACGGCCGGTACGTGGACGCCTTGAACCCGGCGTGCGCGAGCTGCACGGCCGGGACCGCGCCGTGCGCGGCGACGAACGCGGTGATCGGCCGCCACGCGTCGACGTGCGCGTCGGACCAGAGCCCGGTGTCCTGCGGGCTGATCCGGCCCTCGGGCACCACTGCCGTCGCCTCGGTGATGACGATCCCGGCCCCGCCGACCGCGCGGGAGCCGAGGTGGACCCGGTGCCAGTCGGTGGGCAGGCCGTCGGGCCCGGCGCTGTACTGGCACATGGGCGCCAGCGCGATCCGGTTGGGCAGCGTGACGCCGCGCAGGGCGAGCGGGGTGAACAGGACGCTCATTGTCGAAGATCCTCCGGTCATGGCAACGGGTGCGTCCCCGTTCCGAGGGACGCACCCGTTGAGTGTGGGTCAGGCGGGTACGGGGTCGAGCCGCTCGGTCTCGGCCGGCTCGATCAGGTCGCGCTTGCCGGCCGAGTCGTACGCGGCCCGGTCGAGCGTGCCCTCCCGGGCGGCCACGATGGTCGGCACCACCGCTTGCCCGGCCACGTTCGTGGCGGTACGGATCATGTCCAGGATCGGGTCGATGGCCAGCAGCAGGCCGGCCCCGGCCAGCGGCAGGCCCAGCGTGCTCAGGGTCAGCGTCAGCATGACGATCGCGCCGGTCAGGCCGGCGGTTGCGGCCGAGCCGACCACCGAGACGAACGCGATCAGCAGGTAGTCGGTGACGCCCAGGTTCACGCCGAACACCTGCGCCACGAAGATCGCGGCGAGCGCCGGGTAGATGGCGGCGCAGCCGTCCATCTTCGTGGTGGCACCGAACGGCACCGCGAAGGAGGCGTACTCGCGGGGGACGCCGAGGCGCTCGACCGAGCGCTGGGTCACCGGCATGGTGCCCACCGACGAGCGGGAGACGAACGCCAGCTCGATGGCGGGCCAGGCACCGGCGAAGAAGCGCAGCGGGTTGAGCTTGCCGGCCACCGCGAGCAGCACCGGGTAGACCACGAACAGCACCAGCGCGCAGCCGACGTAGACGGCCGTGGTGAACTTCGCGAGCGGGGCGAGCAGGTCCCAGCCGTACGAGGCGACGGCGTTGCCGATCAGGCCGAGCGTGCCGATCGGGGCGAGCCGGATGACCCACCAGAGCGCCTTCTGCACGATCGACAGCAGCGACCGGTTGAGCGACACGAACGGCTCGGCGGCGTCGCCGACCAGCAGCGCGGCGGCGCCCACCACCAGGGCGAGGAAGACGATCTGCAGGACGTTGCCCTCGACGAACGCGCCGACCGGGTTGGTCGGGACGATGCCGGTGAGGAAGTCGATCCAGGAGCCGGTGGTCTTCGGCGCGCTGGCGCCGGCCGGGTCCAGGTCGACGCCCCGGCCGGGGTCGGTGAGCAGGCCGATGCCGATGCCGATGCTCACCGCGATGAGCGCGGTGACGGCGAACCAGAGCAGCGTCTTGACGGCGAGCCGGGCGGCGTTGGCGACGCCGCGCAGGCTCACCACGCTGACCACGATGGCGGTGAAGACGAGCGGCGGCACGGCGAGCTTGAGCAGTTGGACGAAGAGGCCGCCGACGGTGTCGAGCGTGCTGGTGAGCCAGGCGAGGTCGGCGGCGCGGGCGAGGAAACCGAGCGCCACGCCGAGCACGAGGCCGAGCAGGATCTGGACGGAGAAGGGGATTCTGCGCAGGGCGGAAGTCATGGGGACAGATCCAAGGTCTGGAGAGGGAAGGCGGGCGTCGGGGGCGTGGAGCTACGCCGGACAGACGCCGCTGGCCTGCCGTCGCAGATCGACGTACAGGCGCTCGGTGAGGCACCAGACATTGGTCATCGTCGCGACACGTTACTCCCGTCGCGGGCCGGAACGGAAGGACCGTCGCCGGTGAGGCTCCTTACAGCCAGGTAGCCGGAGGTGACCAGTCCCCAGGCCGCCACCACGACCAGCAGCACCCGTTCCGACACCCCGAGCAGCGCGCTGCGGCCGACCAGCAGCAGTGCCGCCGCTACCACGGCGGCCACCGGCAGCGCCAGTGCCGCGCCGACCGCGGCGATCCGCCGCAACCCCCGATCCGCCGCCGGGGAGAACAGCAGGACGAGCATGGCCAGCACCACCGCGGCGGTCGCCGCGATGCTGGCCCCGCCGTGCACCAGGTCGGCCACCGTCGTCGCCTCGAACGGCGGCAGCGGGCAACCCTCGCTGCACGTGACAGCGCCGGAGAGCACCGTGGCGACCGCGCCGACGCCGAGCAGCCCGGCCGCCGCGCGTACCCCCGGTGGCAACGCCCCGGCGAGCAGCAGCAGCGACGCGGCCACCGAGAAGATCCCGATCCGGTACGCCCCGGCGTACCCGCTGTCGGTGATGCCCGCCTCACTCACGTACGCGATGGGGCCCGGACCGGGACCGGCGATCACCGCGACAGTCACCGCGGCCGCGCCGGCGGCCAGGCAGACGGCGGCGAACGCGGCGGCGATCCGGCGGGCCGTGTCCTCAGCCACGTCCGTGCGGGGTGGTCCAGCCGGACAGGTCGGGGCCGAGCGGCACGATCCGGGTCGGATTGATCATGTCGTGGGTGGCGTAGTAGTGCCGCTTGATGTGGTCGAAGTCCACCGTCTCGCCGAAGCCGGGCGTCTGGAACAGGTCCCGCGCGTACGCCCACAGCACCGGCATCTCGGTGAGCTTGCGCTGGTTGCACTTGAAGTGCCCGTGGTACGCCACGTCGAAGCGCACCAGCGTGGTGAACAGGCGCACGTCCGCCTCGGTGATCGCGTCGCCCATCAGGTAGCGCCGGCCGGCCAGCCGCTCGCTCAGCGCGTCCAGGCGGGCGAACAGCGCGGTGAACGCCTCGTCGTACGCCTCCTGCGAGGTGGCGAAGCCGCACCGGTAGACGCCGTTGTTGACGTCCCGGTGGATCTCCGCCATCAGCGCGTCCATTTCCGGGCGCAGCTCGACCGGGTAGAGATCGGGCGCGTCCGGCGCGTGGAACCGCCGCCACTCGGTCGAGAAGTCCAGCGTGAGCTGCGGATAGTCGTTCGTCACGACCCGTCCGGTGAGCGTGTCCACGAGCGCCGGCACCGTCACCCGGCCGGTGTAGTCCCTGTCGGTGGACAGGTACGCCTCGGACAGGAAGCCGATGCCGAGCACCGGGTCGAAGCCGTCCGGGTCGAGCGCGAACCGCCAGCCCCGCTCGTCCCGGATCGGGTCGACGGTGCCCAGCGAGATCACCTCGTCCAGCCCGAGCAGGCCGCGCACGATCCGGGCCCGGTGCGCCCACGGGCAGGCCCGGCACCAGATCAGCCGGTACCGGCCCGCCTCCAGCGGCCAGCGTCCCGCCTCGTCCGGCCCGCCGCCCTCGGGTGACGTGGAGTGCGGGGTGACCCGGCCGGTGAACCGGTTGGGCTGGCGGACGAACGCGCCGCCGCCGCTGGTCTCTGCGCTGAACTGGGCCCCGGACATGCGGCAAACCTATCCGCTCCGGTCACGGATATCCTGGCGCCGGGTACCCCCACCGACCCCTTCCCACCCCCGAAGGACGTACGCGCGATGACAGTGGCCTATCTCGTTGCCGGAGTCCGCACCCCGATCGGCCGGTACGCCGGCGCCCTGGCCGGGGTGCGCCCGGACGACCTGGCCGCGCACGTCGTCCGCGAGCTGGTGGCCCGCCACCCCTCGGTCGACTGGGCCCGCACCGACGACGTGATCCTGGGCTGCGCCAACCAGGCCGGCGAGGACAACCGCAACGTGGCCCGGATGGCCGCGCTGCTCGGCGGCCTGCCCGAGGAGGTGCCGGGCAGCACCGTCAACCGGCTCTGCGGCTCCGGCCTGGACGCGCTCGCCTCCGCCGCCCGCGCGATCGTCGCCGGGGAGGCCGACCTGGTGGTGGCCGGCGGCGTGGAGAGCATGAGCCGCGCGCCGTTCGTCATGCCGAAGGCGGCCACGCCGTTCGCCCGCACCGCCGAGGTGTACGACACCACGATCGGCTGGCGGCTGGTCAACCCGCTGATGCGCAAGGGCTGGGGCATCGACTCGATGCCGGAGACGGCCGAGAACGTGGCAGCCGAGTTCGGCGTGGACCGGGCCGCGCAGGACGCCTTCGCGTACCGGTCGCAGCAGCGGGCCGCCGAGGCGCAGGCCGACGGCCGGCTGGCCGAGGAGATCGTCCCGGTGACCGTGCCGGCCGGCAAGCGCGAGACGAAGCTGGTCGAGACCGACGAGCACCCGCGCGAGACGACGCTGGCGAAGCTCGCCGCGCTGCCCACCCCGTTCCGTGAGGGCGGCACCGTCACCGCCGGCAACTCCTCCGGCGTCAACGACGGCGCCGTCGCGCTGCTCGTCGCCTCCGCGGCCGCCGTCGAACGCTACGGCCTCACCCCGCTGGCCCGGGTACGCGGCGCCGCGTCGGCGGGCGTACCGCCACGGATCATGGGCATCGGCCCGGTCCCGGCGACCCGCAAGCTGCTCGACCGGACGGGCCTGTCGCTCACCGACGTGGACGTGATCGAGCTGAACGAGGCGTTCGCCGCACAGTCCGTGGCGGTGCTGCGCGAGCTGGGCCTGCCGGAGGACGCCGAGCACGTCAACCCGGGCGGCGGGGCGATCGCGCTGGGTCACCCGCTCGGCGCCAGCGGCGCCCGGCTGGCGTTGACCGCCGCGCTGGAACTGCGCCGCCGGGGCGGCCGGCGGGCGCTCGCCACCATGTGCATCGGCGTCGGCCAGGGCATCTCGCTGCTGCTGGAATCGGCCGCCTGAACCGGGCCGCCGGCATCGCCTCCAGTGGATCTCCCGAACCCGGCCGTACCGGCCTAGAGTGGTCTGGACCACATGATCCGCCATCGACGGCGGACGACGACCTGGGGGACCGAGCGATGCAGACGCCGGAGAGCCTGCCCACCGAGATCGACCTGAGCCGGCCGAGCGCCGCCCGGGTCTACGACTACTTCCTCGGTGGGGCGCACAACTTCGAGATCGACCGGCAGCTCGCCGAACAGATCGCGGCCATGACGCCGAACCTGGCCGCCACCATGCGCTCCGGGCGGGAGTTCCTGCGCCGGGCCGTACGGGTGCTGCTCGACGCCGGCATCGACCAGTTCCTCGACATCGGCTCCGGCATCCCCACCGTCGGCAACGTGCACGAGGTCGCCCAGGCGGCCGACCCGGACGCCCGGATCGTGTACGTCGACATCGACCCGGTCGCCGTGGCGCACAGCCACGAACTGCTCGCCGGCAACGACCGGGCCACGGCGGTCCTGGCCGACCTGCGCGAGCCGAAGCTGATCCTGGACCACGCCGCCGCCAGCGGCCTGATCGACTTCGACCGGCCGCTGGGCATCCTGCTCGCCGGCGTGGTGCACTTCGTGCCCGACGCCGACCGCCCGGCCGACATCCTGGCCACCCTGCGCGCCGCCGCCGCGCCCGGCAGCTACCTGGTCATCTCCCACTCGACGTTCGAGGACCAGCCGCAGGAGATGCTGGACGCGCAGCGGCTGTCGGCGCGTACCGCCACGGAGATCACGCTGCGCTCGCGGGCCGAGATCACCGGCTTCTTCGGCGACTGGACGATCCTCGAACCGGGCGTGGTGCACATGCCGCTGTGGCGGCCCGACTCCCCGTCGGACGTGGACGAGCACCCGGAGCGCTTCGGGGCGTTCGGCGGCGTCGCCCGGCACGACCGCGCCGCCGGCTGAACCCCGTGCGCGCCCCGGACAGCGACGGGGGAGACGTCAGCCGGCCCGGCGCCGCCGCGTACGCCGCCGAGTGGGCTCGCGCGGTGCGCCGCATCGGGTTCGTGCCGCTGAGCGCGGCCGAGACCGAGCGCCTGCTGGTACCGCTCACCGAGCGCCTCGGTGAGGCCCTGCTCGCCCCCACCTTCTCCGCCGGCCCGGCGGAGGAGGTGGGGCGTGCCCTGGTCCAGGCGCACCTCACCGAGCCGGGGGTACTCGACTGGTCGGTGCAGGCGCTCGGTGACCGGTTCCTGCCCTGGGTGCTGCCGTCACGCACCGAGTCGCCGGAGCTGCGCGAGCGGGTGGCGCTGCTGCAGGGCGCGTTCGCCGCCGGGTTCGCCCGCGCGCTGCGCGACCGGGTCTTCAGCCAGCAGGAGCGGATCGCCCGGTCGGCGTGGCAGGCCCGGGACACCGTCGAGCAGGCGCTACGGGACAGCGAGGCCCGCTTCCGGGCGGTCTTCACCGGCGCCGCCATCGGCATCGGCATCGCCGGTGTCGACGGGCAGATCATCGAGGTCAACCAGGCGTTCGCGGACATGCTCGGCTACACCGTCGCGGAGATGCGGCGGATGAACGTGTCGGCGTTGTTCCACCCCGACGACGCGGCCGGGATGTGGGAGCTGTACAAGGAGCTGATCGAGGGCAAGCGGGACAGCGCCCGGGTGGAGAAGCGCTACTACCGCAAGGACGGCAGCGTGGTCTGGACCGACCTCGCGGTCTCGCTGATCCGGCACGACGACGGCCGGCCCCGGTTCACCGTCGCCATGGTGGAGGACATCACCCAGCGGTACGAGTTGCAGCAGCGGCTGCGTTTCCAGGCGCTGCACGACCCGCTGACCGGCCTGCCCAACCGCACGCTGTTCTTCGACGAGCTCGGCGCGGTCTTCGACGCCGCCGGCCCGGACCAGCGCGTCGGGCTCTGCTTCATCGACCTGGACGGCTTCAAGGCGGTGAACGACAGCCTCGGCCACGACCTGGGCGACCGGCTGCTCAAGGTGATCGCCCGCCGGCTCAGCGACTGCGTGGCCGGACGCGGCCACCTGGTCGCCCGGATGGGCGGCGACGAGTTCGTCATCCTTGTCGACTCCGACGGCGGAATCGACGACGCGGTGGAGGTCGCCGAGCTGGCCCTGGCCGCGGTGTCCGCGCCGGTGCACGTCGGTGACCAGCAGCTCGCCGTGTCGGCGAGCATCGGCATCGTGGAGTGCCCGGCGGCGGAGACGAGCGTCGGTGACCTGATGAAGGCCGCCGACACCACGCTGTACTGGGCCAAGGCGGAGGGCCGGGGCCGCTGGGCGGTGTACGACCCGGAGCGCAGCGCCGCCGACATCGCCCGGTCCGCGCTGGCCGCGAACCTGCCCGCCGCGCTGGACCGGGGCGAGTTCGTGCTGCACTACCAGCCGATCGTGTCGCTGCTGGACGGCACGATGGTGGCGGTCGAGGCGCTGGTGCGCTGGCAGCACCCGGAGCTGGGACTGATCGGCCCGGACCGGTTCATCGGGCTGGCCGAGGAGACCGGCCTGATCGTCCGGCTCGGCGCCTGGGTGCTGCGCCAGGCGTGCCGTGACGCCGAGTCGTGGCGGCGCGCGTACCCGGACACCACGCCGGTGGTCAGCGTCAACCTGGCCGCCCGGCAGGCCGACGATCCGGCCATCGTGGAGACGGTGGCCGAGGCGTTGCAGCACACCGGCCTGCCGGCCGAGCTGTTGCAGCTGGAGCTGACCGAGAGCGCCGTCATGGGCAGCGCCGGCGAGCCGCTGCGGACGCTGCACCAGCTCGCCGGCCTCGGGCTGCGGCTGGCCATCGACGACTTCGGCACCGGCTACTCGAACCTGGCGTACCTGCGGCGGCTGCCGATCCACTGCGTGAAGCTGGCCGGCCCGTTCGTCGAGGGGATAAGGGGTGACGGCGCGGACGCGGTCGCCGACCACCGGGACGAGCGGATCGTGGACGCGCTGGTCCGGCTGGCGCACGCGCTGGAGCTGTCGGTGACGGCCGAGGCGGTGGAGACCGAGGTGCAGGCCGAACGGCTGCGGGCGCTGCGCTGCGACACCGGGCAGGGCCGGCTGTTCGGCGCTCCCATGCCCGCCGACGGCATCCGCGCCCGCCTGGGCGGGTAAGGAAGGGCCCCCTCTTAACGCCTCCGGTAGAGCAGGGGGCCCCGCTTAACACCTCCCGCGAACGCGGCAGGCGAGGAAGGGAGAACCGGTGAGTCTCACCGATTCGCAGGCCGTGGTGTCGGTGGTCGCCGCGCTGGCGATCGTCGCCGGCCTGGCCGGGGTGGTGGTGCCCGGGTTACCGGCACTGCCGCTGTGCTGGGGCGGCGTACTGGTGTGGACGCTGTTCGGCGACGCCGGACCGGGCCGCTGGGCGGTGCTCGCCGCCGCCACGGTGATCGCGGCCGGCGGCACCGTGCTCAAGTACCTCTGGCCGGGGCGCAACCTGAAGCGGACCGGCGTGCCCACCACCTCGCTGCTGGCGGGCGGGCTGCTCGGCGTGGTCGGGTTCTTCGTGATCCCGGTGATCGGGCTGCCGATCGGCTTCGTCGGCGGCATCTTCGGCGCCGAACGGCTGCGGCTCGGCGACACCCGCCTGGCCTGGCCGGCCACGGTGCAGGCACTCAAGGCGGCCGGGCTGTCGATGGTCCTGGAGTTCACCGCCGGTCTGATGATCGCCGCGCTGTGGGTCGCGGGGCTGCTGTTCGTCTGACCGTCGCCGGGCCACCCGGCGAGCACCCCACCGGTACGGTCGACCGGATGCGGACAACCGTCCTGGGCGGCCTCGGCGCCTACCCCACCGCCCACCAGGCCTGCGCCGGCTTCCTCGTCGAACACGACGGCTTCCGGCTGCTGATCGACCCCGGCTACGCGACGCTGCAACCGTTGCTGGCGCTCACGCGGGCGGAGCACGTCGACGCCGTCTACGTCAGCCACGGCCACCCCGACCACTGCGCGGACCTGCAACCGCTGATCCGCGCCCGGGTGCTCGCGAACCGGTCCGGGCCGCCCCTGCCGGTGTACGCCCCCACGGGCAGTCTCGCCGGGCTGCTCGCGATCGACGAGCCGGGTCTACTCGAACCCGGGTACCGGCTGACCGGGTTCACCCCGGGGGAGACGCTGCGTCTGGGGCCGTACGAGGTGCGGACGTTCGCGTTGCCGCACTGGGTGCCGAACGCCGGAGCCCGGTTCTCGGCGGCGGGCCTGGTGCTCGCCTACACCGGGGACACCGGACCCAGCCCGGCGCTGGTGGAGCTGGCCCGCGACGCGGACCTGCTGATCGCGGAGGCGACCTATGCGGACGAACTCCCGCAGCGGCACGAGGGCAACCTGTCCAGCGCCGTCGAGGTCGGCCGGTACGCCACCGAGGCCGGGGTGCGGCGCCTGCTGCTCACCCATCTGTGGCCGGGGACGGAGCCGCGGGAGGCGCTGACCGCCGTACGGCGCGGGTTCGCCGGCCCGGTGGAGGTGGCAGCGCCCGGGCTGACGCTGACAGTCGGCCGTTAGGGAGCGGCGGCGCGGGGCGTCCGGAGGGTACGGCCGATCGCCGTACTTCAGTGAGAGAGAGGTGGACGCCGCGCGCCGCCGCGGACCGGGCGTTGCCGAGCGCCCGGTGCCGGCCCGTCGGGTCGGGCCTGGTCACGCCCACAATGATGCCCCGGGTGGGATCGGGCGACAACGCAATTACCGGCGTACGTATTGACCGCCTTGATCGGCCGGGAGCACACTGCGAGCACTCGCACGAGCATCGCCTCGAGGAGGTGTGCAGTGGCCACGACGCCCGCGCCGACCGCCGAGCAGCCGATGGACGACGACGCCCGACGACTCGCCGAACTCGGCTACAAACAGGAGCTGCGCCGCAAGTGGAGCGGCTTCTCCAACTTCGCGATCTCGTTCTCCATCATCTCGATCCTGGCCGGCTGCTTCACCACGTTCGGCCAGGCGTGGAACAACGGCGGCCCGGTGGCGATCTCCTGGGGCTGGCCGCTGATCTCGCTGTTCATCCTGATCATCGGCTTCTGCCTGGCCGAGCTGGTGTCGGCGTACCCGACGGCGGGCGGGATCTACTGGTGGGCGGCGACGATGGGCCGGCCGGTGCACGGCTGGTTCACCGGCTGGCTCAACCTGATCGGGCTGGTCGCGGTGACCGCATCGGTCGACTACGGCTGCGCCACGTTCCTCAACCTGACGCTGTCGGCGCTGTTCGACGGCTGGGCCGGCACCGGGCACCAGACGTTCGGGCTGTTCGTGGTGATCCTCGCGCTGCACGGGCTGATCAACATCTACGGGCACCGGATCATCGACGTACTCCAGAACGTCTCGGTCTGGTGGCACGTCGCCGGCGCGGCCGCCGTGGTGCTGATCCTGGTCCTGGTCCCGGACAACCACCAGAGCTTCCAGTTCGTCTTCACCGAGCGGTTCAACAACTCCGGCTTCGGTGACGGCGACACCGGCGGGCTGGCGTTCTGGTTCTACGTGCTGCCGCTGGGTTTCCTGCTCACGCAGTACACGATCACCGGCTTCGACGCCTGCGCGCACGTCTCCGAGGAGACCCGGGGCGCGTCCAAGGCCGCCGCGCAGGGGCTGTGGCGGTCGATCTTCTACTCGGCGGTGGGCGGCTGGATCCTGCTGCTGGCGTTCCTGTTCGCGGCCACCGACGTGGACGCGATAAACGAGGCGGGCGGCTTCTCCGGGGCGATCTTCGAGTCCGCGCTGACGCCGTTCTTCTTCAAGGCCGTCATCATCATCTCCACCATCGGGCAGTTCTTCTGCGGCATGAGCTGCGTGACGTCGATGTCGCGGATGGCGTACGCGTTCAGCCGGGACCGCGCGGTGCCCGGCTGGAAACTCTGGTCGAAGGTGAACCGCAACGGCACGCCCGTCAACGCCATCATCGGCGCGACGCTGGCCGGGCTGGTGCTCACGCTGCCCGCGCTCTACCAGCGCGGCGGCATCCCTGTGGCGTTCTACGCGGTGGTGTCGGTCGCGGTGATCGGGCTGTACCTGTCCTTCATCATCCCGATCTTCCTGCGGCTGCGGATGGGCGACCGGTTCACCCCGGGCCCGTGGACGCTCGGCCGCCGCTACAAGCTGCTCGGCTGGATCGCGGTGGTCGAGATCGCGGTCATCTCGGTCTACTTCGTGCTGCCGATCGTCCCGGCGGGTGTACCAGGCAACCCCGACTTCAGCTGGACGGCTGTCAACTACGCGCCCATCGCCATCGGTGGCGTGCTGCTCGGCGTCGCCATCTGGTGGTACGCCTCGGCCCGCAAGTGGTTCACCGGCCCGCGCCGCACCGTCGACCAGGCCGAACCCGAGCCCGAGCCCGCCGAGCCGTCGTAGCTGTCGGTGGGGCCTGCCATGATCCGGCCATGGAGACGGAAGCGGTGGTACGCGCGTTGTGGGATCGCATGCAGGCCCGCGACTGGACCGGCGTCGGCGAGCTGCTGGCCGACGACGTGGTGGTCGAGTGGCCGGTCAGCGCCGAGCGGATCGTCGGCCGCGACAACTACGTGAAGGTCAATGCCGAGTACCCGGAGGGCTGGTCGATCCGGGTGCTGCGGGTGGTGGCATCAGGCGACACTGTGGTGTCCGAGGTGGAGGTGCCGCACGAGGGAATGGGCGTGCATCGGGTCGCGTCGTTCTGGACCGTGCGCGACGGGCGGATCGTCGAGGGCCGGGAGTACTGGACGAGCCTCGGCGCGGACCCGTCCCCGCAGTGGCGGTCCGCCTGGGTCCAGTCGATGTGACCGCCGGCTGTCCGCGTACCCCAAGGGTCAGATCGTGGGGCGGCGGTGGGTGAGCGGGAAGCGGAGGATGCGGTCGTCGCCGGCCGCCGGGGTGCCGCGGCCGTCGCGGTTGCTGGTCGCCACCCAGAGCGCGCCGTCGGGCGCCACCTCGACGGTACGCAGGCGGCCGTAGGTGCCGGCCAGCTCCGCCACCGGTACGCCGACGCGGCCGGCGGCGTCGACGGGCACCGCCCAGAGCCGGGCGCCGCGCAGCGCGGCGACGTAGAGCGTGCCCCCGGTGAACGCGGCGCCGCTCGGGGACGCCTGCGCGGGCGGCCAGACGACGACCGGGTCGCGGAACCGGCGGTCACCGGCGACGCCCTCGACGAGCGGCCAGCCGTAGTTGCCGCCGGGCACGATCCGGTTCACCTCGTCCCAGGTGCTCTGCCCGAACTCGGTGGCGAACAGCCGCCCCTGCCGGTCCCAGGCGAGGCCCTGCACGTTGCGGTGGCCGTAGCTGTAGACGAGCGAGCCGGGGAACGGGTTGCCGGCCGGCACGCCGCCGTCCGGGCGGATCCGCAGGATCTTGCCGTTGCGGCTGGTCAGATCCTGCGCGCGGGCGGACACCCCGGCGTCGCCGATCCCGGCGTACAGCATGCCGTCGGGGCCGAACGCGATCCGCCCGCCGTCATGGACGGCGCTGCGGGCGATGCCGCTCACCAGCACCTGCGGCGGCTGGGACACGCCGAGGCGGAACCGGACGATCCGGATGTCGGCAGCGGTGGTGTAGGCGGCGTAGACCCACCTGTCGCGGCGGTACCGGGGGGAGACCGCGAGCCCGAGCAGGCCCGCCTCGCCGCCGGCGGCCACGTCGGCGATCCGGGCCACCTGCCGGGCCGGACGGCCCGGGCGTACGCGCAGGATCGTGCCCTGGTCCCGCTGCGCGACCAGGGCGCTGCCGTCGGGCAGGAAGTCCAGCCCCCACGGCGCCTCCAACCCGGTCGCGACGACGCGGGGACGGGTCAGGTCGTAGCCGGACCAGCCGGCGCGCCCGTCGAAGCCGCGCAGGTCGAGCGTGACCGGTCGCGCGTCGGCGGTCGCCGGCCGGTCCGGCCCGGCGGCGGGTCGCCCCTCGGCGGGTCTGCGGTCGGCGTGCGCGTCGGTCGCTGCGAGCACGATCGCGAGGACGGCGGCGACGACCGCGACGGTACGACGGCGCATGTGCACTCCCCGGTTTCGCACCCGGCCTCGCCGGGGCATTGACGGTGATCCGGTTTGCCAGTAGACCTTGGTGATGGAGGCCCCTGATGAAACCAACGCCGCTCTCGCTGGAACAGTTGCGGGTCGCCGTCACCGAGGGTGAGATCGACACGGTGGTGCTCGCGCTCACCGACATGCAGGGCCGCCTGCAGGGCAAGCGGTTCCACGCGCCCTACTTCCTCGACCAGGTGGTCACGCACGGCAGCGAGGGCTGCAACTACCTGCTCGCGGTGGACGTCGACATGAACACCGTCGACGGGTACGCGATGTCGAGCTGGGAACGCGGCTACGGCGACTTCGCCATGCGCCCCGACCTGGACACGCTGCGCCGGATGCCCTGGCAGCCCGGCTCCGCGCTGCTGCTTGCCGACCTGGAGTGGCTGGACGGCTCCGGCCCGGTGGTCGCCTCGCCCCGGCAGATCCTGCGCCGCCAGCTCGACCGGCTGGCCGCGCACGGGCTGACCGCGTACGCCGGCACCGAACTGGAGTTCGTGCTCTACCGCGACTCGTACGAGGAGGCGTGGCGGCGCGGCTACCGCGACCTGACGCCGGCCAACCAGTACAACGTGGACTACTCGCTGCTCGGCACCGCCCGGGTCGAGCCGCTGCTGCGCCGTATCCGCACCGAGATGGCCGGCGCCGGGCTCACCCCGGAGAGCGCGAAGGGCGAGTGCAACCTCGGCCAGCACGAGATCGCCTTCCGGTACGACGAGGCGGTGCGCTGCGCCGACCACCACGTCATCTACAAGAACGGTGCCAAGGAGATCGCCGCCCAGGAGGGCATGGCGATCACGTTCATGGCCAAGCCGAACGAGCGGGAGGGCAACTCCTGCCACATCCACTTCTCGCTGCGCGACGCCTCCGGCTCGTCGGCGATGCTGGGGGACGGGCCCGCGCACCTGAGCGTCACCGGGCAGCGGGTGCTGGCCGGGCTGCTCGCCACCATGCGCGAGTTCAGCCTGTTCTTCGCGCCGAACATCAACTCCTACAAGCGCTATCAGCCCGGCTCGTTCGCGCCGACCGCGCTGCGCTGGGGCACCGACAACCGGACCTGCGCGCTGCGGCTGGTCGGGCACGGGCAGGGGATGCGGGTGGAGAACCGGGTGCCGGGGGCCGACGTCAACCCGTACCTGGCGATCGCCGCACTGGTGGCCGGGGCGGTGCACGGCATCGAGAACGAGCTGGAGCTGGCGGACGAGTGCACCGGCAACGCGTACGACGACCCGGACGCCGAGCGGGTGCCCACCACGTTGCGTGACGCGCTGGACCTGTGGCAGCGCTCGGCGGTGGCTCGGGAGGCGTTCGGTGACGAGGTGGCCGCCCACTACGCCAACCAGGCGAAGGTCGAGCTGACCGCCTTCGACGCCGCGGTGACGGACTGGGAGCTGACCCGTGGCTTCGAACGCCTCTGACCCCGCCGCCGTCCTCGCGCCCGGTTTTCGTCGCCGATCTTGCACCTACGGCCCTCGGTGCGGGCGTTGTGGAGCTTTCGCCGGGGCAGCAACTGCAAGATCGCGGGGGCGAGGGGAGGGGAGCGCGCGTGGGTGAGGTGATCTCGCCTGTGGACGGGGCGAGGATCGGGATCGTTCCGGGGTGCTCCGTCGAGGACGTGGATGCGGCTGTCGCGCGGGCGGCCGCGGCGTTCGAGACGTGGCGGCACGTGGCGCCGGGGGATCGGGGGCGGCTGCTGCGACGGTTCGCCGCCGCTGTCGACGCGCACCTGGAGGAGCTGGCTCTCCTGGAGGTGCGCAACGCCGGGCACACCATCGGCAACGCCCGTTGGGAGGCGGGCAACGTCCGCGACGTGCTCGACTACTACGCGGGCGCGCCGGAACGGCTGACCGGCCACCAGATCCCGGTGCCCGGCGGGCTCGACGTCACGTTCCACGAGCCGCTGGGCGTGGTCGGCGTGATCGTGCCGTGGAACTTCCCGATGCCGATCGCCGGCTGGGGATTCGCCCCGGCGCTCGCCGCCGGGAACACGGTGGTGCTGAAACCGGCCGAGCTGACCCCGCTCACCGCGCTGCGCCTGGCCGAACTGGCCCGCGACGCCGGCCTGCCCGACGGCGTGTTCACCGTGCTGCCCGGTCGGGGCAGTGTGGTCGGCGAGCGGTTCGTCACCCACCCGGCGGTCCGCAAGATCTGCTTCACCGGCTCGACCGAGGTCGGCACCCGGATCATGGCCGGCTGTGCGGCCCAGGTGAAGCGGGTGACGCTGGAGCTGGGCGGCAAGTCGGCGAACGTCGTCTTCGCCGACGCGGACCTGGAGAAGGCGGCGGCGACCGCGCCGTACGCCGTCTTCGACAACGCCGGCCAGGACTGCTGCGCCCGCTCCCGGATCCTGGTCCAGCGCCGGGTGTACGACAGGTTCCTGGAACTGCTCGAACCGGCCGTACGGGCGGTGCGGGTGGAGGACCCGGCCCGGGACACGGCCGAGATGGGCCCGCTGATCTCCGCCGCGCACCGGGACCGGGTCGCCGGGTACGTCGACGGGGCGGACGTCGCCTTCACCGGCTCGTGCCCCGACGGCCCCGGCTTCTGGTACGCCCCGACCGTGCTGCTCGCCGGCTCCCCGGCCGACCGGCACTGGCGGGAGGAGGTCTTCGGCCCGGTCGTCTCGGTGCTGCCGTTCGACGACGAGGCGGACGCGATCCGGCTCGCCAACGACACCGAGTACGGCCTCTCCGGCTCGATCTGGACCCGGGACGTCGGGCGGGCGGTGCGGGTGGCCCGCGCCGTCGAATCGGGCAACCTCAGCGTCAACTCGCACTCCTCGGTGCGCTACTGGACCCCGTTCGGCGGGATGAAGCGTTCCGGCCTGGGCCGGGAGCTGGGTCCGGACGCGCTGCACGCCTTCACCGACGTCAAGAACGTGTTCATCGGCACCGAGGAGTGATCACAGTGCAGGGACGGCTTTCCGACCGGGTGGCGGTCGTGACCGGCGCGGGCAGCGGCATCGGGCTGGCCACCGTACGGCGCTTCGCCGCCGAGGGTGCCCGGGTGGTGTGCGTGGACATCGACGCCGACGCCGGTGCCCGGGCCGCGCAGGAGGTGGGCGGTGAGTTCGTCGCCGCCGACGTGGCCGACGAGACGGCCGTGCGTGACCTGTTCGACGGGGTGGTGCAGCGGCACGGCCGGGTGGACGTGTCGTTCCACAACGCGGGCATCTCGCCGCCGGACGACGACTCGATCCTGGAGACCGGCCTGGACGCCTGGGAACGGGTGCTGCGGGTCAACACCACGAGCGTCTACCTGTGCTGCAAGTACGTCATCCCGCACATGCGCCGGCAGGGCAAGGGCTCGATCATCAACACCGCCTCGTTCGTGGCACTGATGGGCGCGGCGACGTCGCAGATCGCGTACACGGCGAGCAAGGGCGGGGTGCTGGCGATGACCCGGGAGCTGGGCGTGCAGTTCGCCCGCGAGGGCATCCGGGTCAACGCGCTGTGCCCCGGGCCGGTGGCGACGCCGCTGCTGCTGGAGCTGTTCGCCAAGGATCCGGAGCGGGCGGCCCGTCGGCTGGTGCACGTGCCGATGGGCCGGTTCGGCGATCCCACCGAGATCGCCGCCGCGGTGGCGTTCCTCGCCAGCGACGACGCCTCGTTCATGACCGCCGCGCAGTTCGTCGTCGACGGCGGCATCACCGGCGCGTACGTCACTCCGCTATGACGCGACCTGTCATCGGCATCACCGCGTACGTCGAGCCGGCCGGCTGGGCGGTGTGGCGGGACGTGCCGGCGACGCTCGTGCCGCACGCGTACGTCCGGGCGGTCACCGCGGCGGGCGGCCGGGCCGTGGTGCTGCCCCCCGACGACGCCGACGCGGACGTGCTGGGGCTGCTGGACGGGCTGCTGCTGGCCGGCGGCGCGGACGTCGGCCCGGAGCGGTACGGCGAGCCGCCGGACCCGCGCACCGAGAGCCGCCCGGAGCGCGACGCGGGGGAGACGACGCTGCTGACCGCCGCGCTCGCCGCCGACCTGCCGGTGCTGGGCGTGTGCCGGGGGATGCAACTGCTGGCGGTGGCGTACGGCGGCCTGCTGCACCAGCACCTGCCGGACGTGGTCGGGCACGACGGGCACCGTCCCGCGCCGGGCGTGTACGGCTCGCATCCGGTGCGCTTCGCCGCCGGCAGCCGGACCGCCGAGGTGATGGCCGGGGTGGACCGGGTCAACTCGTACCACCATCAGGCGGTGGCCGACCCCGGCGGCCTGGCGGTGACCGGCTGGGCCGACGACGGGGTGGTCGAGGCGGTGGAGGATCCGGCGCGGCGCTTCGTGCTCGGGGTGCAGTGGCACCCGGAGAACGAGCCGGACCCGCGGCCGGTGGCCGCGCTGGTCCGGGCCGCGGTGTCGGCCAGATCACACACCCGCGTTTCGTAGGTGCGCGGACAGCCGAATCGGCGGTCCCGCCGACCAGGCGAGGACCGCCCGAGTCGCCCCGGGGCGCCGGTTACGCCAGGATGAGGCGGAGGTAAGCAGCGTCGAACGGTGCGGGTGCGTTACGTTGCTCGACCGTCGGGGTAGTAGGCGGGGACGGTCGGCGTGACAGCGCCGACCGTCGTGATCATGGCCGGAGCGGGAGGCTGCATGAGCTCGGCCCAGGGGGGCGGGGGCGACAGTCGTTCGTCCCCGGCGGCCGGCGAGACGTCACTGTCGCCGCTGCTCGCCGCGGCGTTCGCGGCCGGCGGCGAGATGGGCGAGCGGCTGCGCGGCTTCGACTGGTCCGCCACCCCGCTCGGCAGCCCGGACCGCTGGCCCGCCGCGCTCAGCCACGCGATCAGCACCATGCTGTCGTCCCGCGCCCAGATGGTGGTGTTCTGGGGCGAGCAGCACCTCGCCTTCTACAACGACGCCTACCGGCCCACCATCGGCGACAAGCACCCCGCCGTGATCGGGCAGGCCGCGCACCGGCACTGGGCCGAGACCTGGGACGTGCTCGGCCCGCTGCTGGACGGGGTGCGCCGCACGGGCGTGCCCTACCGGGGTGAGAACCACCCCTTCGTGCTGAACCGGCACGGCTTCCTGGAGGACGTCTACTTCGACGTCTCGTACGACCCGATCCGCGACGTCGACGGCACCGTCAGCGGGATCTTCTGCTTCGTCAACGAGACCACCGGGCGGGTGCTCGGCGAGCGCCGGCTGCGCGCCCTGGCCGAGCTGGGCAACGAGCTGGGCGACGTGCCGAGCATGCTCGAACTGGGCCGGGCCGTCACCCGCGTGCTCGACGCCCACCGCGCCGACGTGCCGTTCAGCGCGCTGTGGTTCGCCGACGAGCGCGGCACGCTCGTGCCGGGCGGCTGCTCCGGCGTGGATCCGGCCACCGTCGCCGATCCGCCGCCCGGCCTGCCCGAGGGCGAGCCGTTCACCGAGCCGCGCTGGATCGCCACCGCCGACCTGCCGGGCGCGGTGCCGCCGGACGCCGCCGGCCAGGCGCTCCTGCTGCCGCTGACCGCGACGAACGAACCGGCCGGTGTGCTGCTGCTCGGGGTGTCGCGCCGGCTGCCGTTCAGCGACGACTACCGCGACTTCGTCGACCTGGTCGCCGCGCAGGTGTCCCGGGCCGTCGGCAAGCAGCGGGCGTACGAGCAGGAACGCGCCCGCGCCGCCGAGCTGGCCGCGCTGGACCGCGCCAAGACCAACTTCTTCGCCAACGTCAGCCACGAGTTCCGGACTCCGCTGACGCTGGTCCTCGGGCCGATGGAGGAGATGCTCGCCGACCGGGAGCTGCCCGAGTGGTACCTCGACCGGCTCACCGTCATGCACCGCAACGGGCTGCGCCTGCTCAAGCTGGTCAACACGGTGCTCGACTTCTCCCGGCTGGAGTCCGGCCGGCTGGCCGCCCGCTACCAGCCCACCGACCTGTCCGACTACACCTCCCGGCTGGCCAGCACGTTCCGCTCGGCCACCGAGCGGGCCGGGCTGCGCCTGGTGGTGGACTGCCCGCCGCTGCCCGCGCCGGTCTACGTCGACCGGGACATGTGGGAGAAGATCGTCCTCAACCTGGTGTCGAACGCGGTCAAGTTCACCTTCGACGGCGAGATCCGGGTGCGGGTCCGCGCGACCGACGGCGCCGCCGTCCTGGAGGTGACAGACACCGGCGTCGGCATCGCGCCGGAGGAACTGCCGCAGGTCTTCGAGCGGTTCCACCGGGTGGCCGGCGCCCGCTCCCGTACCCACGAGGGCACCGGGATCGGGCTCGCCCTGGTGCGCGAGCTGGTCGAGATGCACGGCGGCACGGTGACCGCGCACAGCGTCGTCGACCGGGGCACCACCTTCGCGGTGACCATGCCCTTCGGGTACGCGCACCTGCCCGCCGACCGGGTGGCCGCCCTGTCGCCGGTGCCGCTGACCGAACCGGAGCAGGCCCGCCTGTACGTCGCCGAGACGGCGCTCTGGACCGACGAGGTGGCCCGCCCCACCGGGCTGCCGGAGCCGTCCGGCTCACCCGGTGGGGCCGGCCGCATCCTGTTCGCCGACGACAACCCCGACCTGCGCGAGCACGTCGCCCGGCTGCTCTCCCCGGCGTACGAGGTGGTCGCCGTGCCGGACGGCGTGGAGGCGCTGCGGCTGGCCGTCGAGACACCGTTCGACCTGGTGCTGACCGATGTGATGATGCCCCGGCTGGACGGCTTCGGGCTGGTCGCCGCGCTGCGCGCCGAACCGGCTACCCGGCACGTGCCGATCGTGCTGCTCTCCGCGCGGGCCGGCGCCGCCGAGGAGGTCGCCGGCCTGTCCACCGGCGCGGACGACTACCTGACCAAGCCCTTCTCCAGCCAGGAGCTGGTGGCCCGGGTGCGGGCCAACGTCGAGCTGGGCCAGTTGCGCGGGCAGATCATCCGCCGCCTGCGGGCTCTCGCCGACGCCGCCGTGGAGATCAACACCGCCCGGTCCACCGCCGAGGTGGTGCGGGTGGCCGCCCGGCACGCGCTGCGCCTGGCCGAGGCCGGACGCGTCCGGGTCACCGCCACCGGGGCCCGCCACGAGGAGGACGCCGGCGGTGACCTGCCCGTCGAGCCGACAGTGGTGCTGCCGCTCACCGGCACCGCCGGCGAGCAACTCGGCGAGCTGCGGGTGTGGCGCCGCGAGGGCGGCGGCACCGAGGAGGCGGCGCTGGCCCAACTGGCCCGGCTGATCGGCGTACGGCTGGAGAACGCCCAGCTCTACGAGGCCGAGCACCGCATCGCCACCACGCTTCAGCACAGCCTGCTGCCGCATACGCTGCCGCAGCTGCCCGGCGCGGTGATCGCCAGCCGCTACCTGGCGGGCAGCGCCGACGTGGAGGTCGGCGGCGACTGGTACGACGTGATGGCCACCGCCGACGACGACCTGGTGCTGGTCATCGGCGACGTGGTCGGCAAGGGCGTGCGGGCCGCCGCGGCGATGGGCCAGCTCCGCAACGCGCTGCGGGCGTACGTCCTGGAGGGCTACGACCCGGGTGAGGCGCTGACCCGGCTCAACCGGCTGGTCCACTCCGCCGGCAGCGGCTTCTTCGCCACTGTGGTCTGCCTCGGCTTCTCGCCGCGCACGGGCCGGATCCGGTACGCGAGCGCGGGCCATCCGTCACCCCTGCTGATCCGAGGAGACGACGTGGCGTTCCTGCACGATCGGGCCCTCGGACCGCCGATCGGGGCGATCCCCGGCGCCGTCTACCCGGCCGCCGAGGGCGAACTCGCGCCGGGCAACCGGCTCCTGCTCTACACCGACGGCCTGATCGAGGACCGGTCCGCGGGCATCGACGCCGGGCTGGGCCAGTTGCGGGCCGACGCGACGGCGCGCGCCGCGCACGTGGCGGACCTGGTCGACGCCGTCATGGCCCGGGTGGCCGGGCGGTCCCGGCACGACGACGTGGCGGTGCTCGCGCTGGAGGCGGCCGAGCTGAACCGGTTCGCGCTGCGTCTGCCCGCCGACCCGACCCGGCTCAGCGTGCTCCGCAAGCGGCTGGAGGACTTCCTCGTCGCCCACCACGTCGGCGAGACCGACCTGTTCGACCTGACCGTGGCGGTCTCCGAGGCGGCGGCGAACGCGATCGAGCACCCGGTCGACCCGGTGGACCCGACGATCGAGGTCGAGGTGACGATCGCCGACCGTACGGTCACCGCGACCATCCGGGACAGCGGACGCTGGCGGGAGTCGAGCGGGTCGAGCTTCCGGGGGCGCGGGCTGGCGCTGATCCGGGCGCTGGGGGAGATGGACGTGACCCGTACCGCGAACGGCACCGAGCTGACGCTGCGCCGCCGGCTGGCCGACTGACACCGGCGCGGCGGCGCAGCGGCGCCTAGAGGGTGACCTCCGCGTCCTCGGCGAGGGTGAAGAGCCCGGCGTCGAACACCAGCTTCACGAGCTTCGTCCCCTTCGGTACGTCGAAGTAGACGTTCGCCTTCACGGCGTTCCCCGGGTTGATCTCGTCGAGGAAACCCTCGCCACCCTCGTTGCCGTAGATCGCGGCCTCGCCGTCGGCCTCGTACTCCCGGCCGGTTGCGTCGAGGGCACTGACGGTGCCGTCGGCGTGGAACAGCTTCGCCTTCTTGGTGACGTTCTTCGCGGTCAGGACGACCCGGCAGAAGCTTCCCTGCGCCTTCTTGTTCAGGAAGTCACTGCCCACCTTGGCTATGCCGCACTTCATGCTGTGCACGGTGAACGCGAAGTCGCCCCCGCGTACCGTGTCGCCGATCCGGTAGGCCTTCGGCGCGTCGGCGGGCTTCTCGCTCTTGGCCGGCGGCGGTGCGGCGGCCGAGGTGGGAGCGGAGGTCGTGGTCAGCCCGGCACCGTCGGCGGCGGGGGCGACGGGAGCGCTGCTGCCGGCCGCGTCCGGGCTCTTGTCGTCGCCGGTTAGGGCGAGCAGGGCCGGCCCACCGCAGCAGAACACCACCACGACGGCGACGCCGATGAGCACCGGCATGAGCCAGTTCTTCTTCGGCGGGGGTCCGAAGCCGGGCTGGCCGGGCGGCGGCGGATACGTGCCGGGCGGACCGGGCGGCGGGGGATAGGAGCCCGGAGGACCGGGCGGCGGGTACGAGCCAGGGTTATGTGGTGCGGTCATGGTGATGCGCTCCCAGGTGATGTGCCCCCGCGCCCCGCGGAGGCGATCACCGACGCTTCCACATCGCCCTCGGCCCGCATAGATCGTTCACTGTCCGGTGCCCGACGCCGTTCACCCGAACAGTCCGTGCCCCGTGACCTCGGCGGTTGCCAGAATTCCACGGCAGTCGTACCGGTCTGGCCGGAACGGGCGAGTGCGCCTCCGGAATCCGGACAGCTTCCGTACCGTCAGGGCCGGGCGAGCCAGTCCTGGTCGCCCAGGCCGGAGATGTCCAGTACGCGCCGGACCTGCGGGGACGGCAGCACGGTCAGCGCGTCCGGGAACCGCTGGGCGAGCCGGACCACCGCGTGGATGGCGGCCGAGTCGAAGAAGGTGACCGCCCGCAGGTCGAGCGTGAGCTGCTTGGTGGGCTCGCGGAGCGCGGTCTGGAACATGGTGTCGGCGGTCGCCATGTCGACCTCGCCGGTCACCTGGACGCGCAGTCGATCGCCGTCGACCTGCGCCGTCACGGAGAAGACGGGCGCCGCGCCCCCTTGATCCACGGAGCAACAATGGCACAGCGTTTGCGGCACGGCAACAACCTGCCCGGCGGGCCTGTGGCGGGGGGCACACCACCCCCGGCGATAGGCTTGGGCCATGACCGTCCGTGCGCCGCTGACCCCCGGCACGCTCTCCCCGTGGCGAGCGGTCCCCGCCCACATCCCGCGCCCGGAGTACGTGGGTAAGAAGCGCCCCCAGGAGTGGCGCGGATCGCACGTGCAGACGCCGGAGACCATCGAGAAGATGCGCGTGGCGGGGCGTCTCGCCGCCCAGGCCACCCAGCTCGCCGGTGAGCACTGCAAGCCCGGGGTGACCACCGACGAGATCGACAGGGTGGTGCACGAGTTCCTCTGCGACCACGGCGCCTACCCGTCGACGCTCGGTTACCGGGGCTTCCCCAAGTCGTGCTGCACCAGCCTCAACGAGGTGATCTGCCACGGCATCCCGGACACCACGGTGCTCCAGGACGGCGACATCATCAACGTCGACGTCACCGCGTTCCTGAACGGCGTGCACGGCGACACCGACGCCACGTTCTGCGTGGGCGAGGTGAGCGAGGAGGCCCGCCTGCTGGTCGAGCGGACCCACACGGCGATGATGCGCGGCATCAAGGCCATCGCGCCGGGCCGGCAGATCAACGTCATCGGCCGGGTGATCGAGTCGTACGCGAAGCGTTTCGGCTACGGCGTGGTCCGCGACTTCACCGGGCACGGCATCGGCGAGGCGTTCCACAGTGGCCTCTACGTGCCGCACTACGACAGCCCGCGCCCCACCGACGTGATGGAGCCCGGCATGACGTTCACCGTCGAGCCGATGATCACACTCGGCACCTACCAGTACGACATGTGGGACGACGGCTGGACCGTGGTCACCAAGGACCGCCGGTGGACGGCCCAGTTCGAGCACACCATCGTCGTCACCGACGACGGCTACGAGATCCTGACACTGCCGTGACCGACACCCCTGCGGCACTGCGCGAGGCGCACCACGCGGACGTCTCCGGCGGCTGGCTGCGCCCGGCCGTCTTCGGCGCGATGGACGGGCTGGTCACGAACATCGCGCTGATCGCCGGTGTGGGCGGCGGCGGGGTGTCGCCGCGCAGCGTGGTGCTCACCGGCACGGCCGGCCTGGTGGCCGGCGCCATCTCGATGGGCCTCGGCGAGTACACGAGCGTCCGGTCCGCGAACGAGCAGGTCGCCGCCGAGGTGGCCAAGGAGCGGCGCGAGCTGGAACGCCACCCGGAGGCCGAGGCCCGGGAACTCGCCGACGCCTGGGTCGCCCGTGGACTGCCCCGCGAGCTGGCGACGCAGGTCGCCGAGGCGGTACGCGCCAACCCGGAGGAGGCGCTGCGGGTGCACGTACGGGAGGAGCTGGGCGTCGACCCCGACGACCAGCCGAGCCCGTGGGCCGCCGCGATCTCGTCGTTCGTCTGTTTCTCGATCGGCGCGCTGGTGCCGCTGCTGCCGTACCTGCTCGGTTTCACCAGCCTCTGGCTGGCGCTCGCCGTCGGCGGCGTCGGCCTCTTCGTCGCCGGTGCGATCGTGGCCCGGTTCACCAACCGCGCCTGGTGGCGTGCCGGTCTGCGGCAGTTGCTGCTCGGCGCGCTGGCGGCCGGTGCGACCTACCTGATCGGCGCGCTGATCGGCGTCGGCGGCGGCATCGGCTGACGAGGGCCGCCCAGCGGGGCATCAGCCGGACAGCAGGTCGTCGATCGTGCCGTCGACCGGCCGGCCCCGGGCGGCCAGTTCCTCGGCCTGGCGGGTCAGTGCCGCGCCCACCTCGGTCATGTGCGCCCCGGCCAGCCCGGTACGCCGCACCGCGTCCCCGGGGTCGCGGAAGTAGGTGCGGCTGAACAGGCCCTGCACTGTCGCGGCGGCCAGCCGCGCCTCGCCGAGCATGAGCAGCGCCTGGTCCGTCTCGTACCACTCGGCCAGCCGCAACGCGCGGGCGTGCGCCGCGCTGCCCCGGTACCACGCCTGCCGCGCGGCGCCGGTGAACTCCGCCGGCCGGGCCCGCGCCAGGCGCGCCAGGTGCTCGTCTCGTAGCTTCGGCAGCCAGCCGGTCGGATCGTGCAGGGCGCGGGTGGTCACGTACCGGTCCGCGGCCAGCGGCCAGCGGGACGTGATCGTCGTCGCCCGGCGCAGGTAGTCGTCCGCCCCGGCCACCGTGAGGTCGACGAGTACGCCGTCGACCCGCCGGATGGCGGGCGGCGGTCCGGCGCCGGGCCGGTAGGTGACGACGAGCAGGCCGACCTCGCGGTCCCCGCCGCCGTCGTCGTCGCCGTGCGCGAGCGGACCGTGTACGGCGACCGCCAGCACGTCGGCCGGGAACCGCCGCAGGACGGCGTCACCGACCCGCTCGGCCACCTGCCATCGCGGGTCGTCCCGACGCCGCTCGGCGTTCACGTCGAGCGCCACGGTCCACCTCCGTCCGAGCGCTCGCCTGCGGCAACCCTAGCCAGATCGCGGACCAGCAGTTCCATCGAAGAACCCCACGGCAGCTCGGAGTGCCCGGCAACTCGCCAGCCGTTGCGGCGATAGATGCCGTTCGCCAGGCTGCGCGGATCGGAGGCAAGGGTCGCCCAGCTCTCCGGGCGCCCCTGAAGGAGCCGACGCATCAACTCAGCGCCGATGCCGTGAGACCGATGCCGCGGATGGACGATCCATTCCAGTACGGCGAACTTGTCGCGATCCCGCACCTCGGTCGGGGGTTCCTCCTTCGCCCGCGACCACCAGGTGCCGGCGGCCATGGTCCACCCGTACGCCGCTCCGATCAGTTCCTCGCCCTCTCTCGCCAGGACGAGGCGGAATCCGGGCCGTGCCGCCTCGTCGGGCAGCCCGGTCCGGAACCGGGCAACCTGTGCCGGGCCTTCGAGGTAGGGGGGCTCGGCGTAGACCAGCGCGTACAGGTCGGCGAGAGCGTCGACGACAGACGCCAGTTCCCCCGGACGGCATTGGTCGAAGGTGACGGACGGCGGAGGCGTCACCGCTGGACTCGGTCCATGAGTTCCGTGTAGAGCGGCCGGTGCCGCTCTCTGTCGGGTACCGCCGCCGTGACCTGCAGGGTGACCGCGCGCACGAGTTCGTTGTGTTGTTCCCGAGGCA
Source organism: Micromonospora sp. AB353 (assembly GCF_049538395.1). Lineage (NCBI taxonomy): Bacteria > Bacillati > Actinomycetota > Actinomycetes > Micromonosporales > Micromonosporaceae > Micromonospora > Micromonospora sp. AB353. The sequence continues at coordinate 27,871 of NZ_JBMVFV010000003.1, forward strand.
GGCGGTCCAACAGATCGGCCGCCGCCGTCAGACCGTCGGTGATGTCACCGGCCCGGACCGTGGCCGCCGCCTGATGCAGTTGTACCTGCGTACGCAGCCGGATCTGGGAAGCGGGATACAACTCCAACGCTCGGGCCTGCGCTGCCTCAGCCGCCCTCCGGTCGCTGGAATGGGTGTAGACCCAGGACTCCGTGTGTCGCAGGCGATGCTCTGGCCAGCCCCACAGCGATTCGACGTTCCCGACGACGGCGGCCGGGAGTTTCTCGATCTGCTCGCTCAGATGACGCACGGTCGCGACTGCCTCGTCGTGCCGGCCGGCGAGGGAGAGTGCCTGCGCCCGGCCTGCCAGCAGACCGCAGGTGGCAGCCGATGGCCTTCCGGCGAGCGGCAGCACCTCATCGGAGATCGCTACGACGGTCATGGGCCGTCGACCGTCGTAGCAGCCGTTGACGATGTCCCAGGCGCGGGTCAGGACTCGCGTGTCGGGGTCACCGGACTCGTCGGCGGCTCTCTGGGCGCTGGCCCACCATCTCCTCGACAGCAGAGCATGTCCTGACGCGACGAGGCTGAGCGCGACGATCACCGACAGCGTCGCAGCGGCACGTAGCAACTGTGGGCGACGCCGATCGTCGCTTGCGGCGAGTTGATGCTGTAGGACGGTCAGATCCCGGCCGAGTTGTGTCATCAACTGGTCATGCGGCTGGCGATAGTAGGCCGTGCCGTAGGACGAGACGATCTCTGCCCACGCGTCGGAGTCGACGTCGACGGCGGCGTCGAGGCCGTGTCGCAGCGCCTCCCAGCCGACCATACGGTCGACTGTGGGGAGAGCAGCGAGTGAAGTCATGGCTTGGAGGACCGACCTTCTTGGCATGTCGACGTCGTCGGCACGCCCGCTGTCGTACGCCTTCCTGATCGAGCCGTCCGTCGACAGTGCCCGGTCGTAGGCGGTCACGACGGCGGGGTTGGCGGGGCGGGCGCCACGCTCGATCTGCCCGAGGTAGCCGAAGTCGTATCTGATGTGTTCGGCGAACTTCCGCAGTGACCAACCGGCGGCTACCCGGTGCCGCCCGAGTATGTCCCCGAACTGGTCCATGCCACCCTCTCCAGTCGTGGGCCGGCGTGTGGGCCCACTGCTCACCGCTGCCGCCTGCGCTCCGTAATCGGGATGCTACCGAGGCCGACCCATTCGGCGCGGCCTGTGTGAGCCCTGTCGGCGTACCGCGATCACGCTGCGACGGCAGGCGCCGGGAGCGGGCCGTCATCGGCCCGCTCCCCACGGCCGGATGGCACCGACGAAGGACGGGTTCGATGAGGATCATCCCTTTCCGGCGCCGACGCAACCGTCGGCCCGAGCGCCGTGCGACGTGCTATCGCTCCGCGGTCTACCGGCCGCTGCGACCGTGGCAGGTTCGCGAGCGAACGTTCAGCTCCGCACCGCTGGGCCGACGCGGGCTCGACCCCGAACAGGTCCGGGAGTTCCTGGACCTGGTGGCAGGCGATCTCGCGACGGTCTATGACGCGTTGGCCGAGAGCCGCCGGGAGACCGACCGGGTGAAGGACGCCCTGCGGTGCTGGCAGTCCGAGCAGGCGCGTGCCCGGGCCGAGCGGGAGCAGGAACGATGACCGAACGGTGGGTCATCCATCTGCCGATGGTCGTCAACGACCTCGTGTCGGCGCAGCGCCTTGCCCGGGTAGTGGCACATTGGAGCCACGTCCTCCCGCAGACCGAACCCGGTGGCACCAGCGTCTCGCCCGAGGACGACCAGAACGTACGGCACTGGGTCTTCTGCGACCGCAACCTGTCCGAGGGACGACGCTGCCTGCTCCGGCCGGATCACGACGGCGACTGCTCGCCGCGGTACCGGCCACGGTGAGCCGGCGCTCAGGCGTTCGGGACCAGGCGGAACACGCGGATCTCGCGGCCACCGGCCCGCTCGACGTACGTGCGGTACGCGGGCCACTCCTGCACCAGCCGCTGGAACAGCCGTTCCCGTTCCTCGCCGGTGACCTGCTCGGCGGTGACCGGGATCCGGCATCCCTTGACGTCCACCTCGGCGGCCGGATTAGCCATCAGGTTGAACGTCCAGGACGGCTGGTGCTGCTGCCCCCAGTTCGAGCCGATCACCACGTAGGCGTCGCCGTCCGGGACGTACACCAGGGGGTTGCTGCGGGGCTTGCCGGAGCGGCGGCCGGTGGAGGTGAGCACCAGCGTGGGCACGAGCCCGAAGGCGACCACTCGGCCCTTCGTCATCCGGCCGACCAGCCGGTCGGCCGGGACGAGCAGGCGCATGGTGGCGCCGAACCAACGCTGGTGACCGAGACGGCGGGTGAGGGTTCCCAGGGCTGACATCCGACAAGTGTGCCGCCCACACCGCGCCCCGTCACCCCCTCGGACGGTCAGTCCGCCCCAAGGTCGACTCCATGTCCCCGAAGTGGTGGCATCCACCCCGCCGCGATGCCGCCACTCCGGCGACATGGTGTCGATCATGACCAGGTGGCCCGGGCGGCCGGCTCAGTCGAGCCGGCGTTCGATCGGCAGGCGGGACCGGGTGAACAGCGCCGCGCCGCCCATCGCCACCAGCGGCACCACGACCAGCACGGCGAGCGTCACGCCGGGCACCGTCACCGGGTACGGCGGCTGCACCGGCCAGGATTCGGCATACCGCTGGTTGAGTGAGGCCAGGACGACCACGGCGGAGCCGAGCCCGGCGACGATGCCCAGTGCCGAACCGAGCACCGCGATCACCCCGGCCTGGCAGAGCGACAGCAGGCGGCGTACCCGGGGATCGGCGCCGACCGCCGCGAGCGTGGACAGGTCCCGGCGGCCCTCGGCTGCGGCGAGGCCGGTGGCGACGGCGGCAGCGCCGAGCGTGATCACGCCGGAGGCCACCGCGAGCAGGAGCAGCATCGGGCGCTGGTCCGACGGCGGGTCGGCGGTCGCCACCTGCGCCGACATGGGACCGATGTCGAACAGCTCGTCGGTCAGCATCTCCATCTGCCGGTCGGTGGGCGAGCCGGCGGTGTCCAGCAGGTAGCCCATCGGCACGGCGGTCAGGCCGAGCGCGTCCGCGGCGGCGGGGGAGAGCACCAGCCGGTCGACCGTGAGACCGCCGCGCAGCGCGTACGCGGGCAGGAGACGCCCGGTGGGCGGACCGCCGGAGTTGTCGTTCACCTCCACCCGGACCTGCCCGTCCACCACCCGCCGGGCGTCGGTGACCACCACGCCACCGGCGGCGAGCGTCCGCCGCGCGGCGGCCAGTTCGTCCGCCGGCGCCCCGGTGAGCGCGGCCAGCGCGCCGCCGTCGTCCACGAGCGCCGGCAGGTAGACGTCGACCGGTTCCTGGAAGGGGCTCACGCAGCGCGGATCCCGCCGGGCCGTGTCGGGGACCGGGCCGGCGGCGTCGTACGGGCAGCGCTGCTCGGGCGGGACGAGCGCGTACGCGGTGCAGTCGTTCTTGTCGCGGACGTCGCCGACGCACCCCGGGGTCGCGACGGACACCACTGTGGTGCCGGGCAGGACCGCGCGGGCCCGGTCGGCGACGACCTCGGCCGACGGCGGGTCCGCCGGGGTCTCACCGGAGTGGGTGAGCAGCACGTTCCCCGGCGGCAGGCCGGGTTGCCAGAGCGCCTGCGACCGGGTCTCGTCGCTCGCCACGTAGACGCCGAGCGCGACGCTTCCGGCCACCGCCGCCATCACCGCCGAGATGGCGGGCGCGGCCGAGGACCGGTTACGGCTGGCGTCACGCAACGCGAGCCGGGGGGTCAGCGGCAGCAGCCGGCCGGCCCGGCCCAGCACGCCGACGAGCGACGGGGTGCAGAACACCAGCCCCAGTTCGCCCAGCGCGACGCCGGCCAGCACTCCGGTCTGCGAGGTGCGGCCGGCGGCGAACGCGGCGATCGCGGTCCCGGCGACGGTGAGCGCCACCCCGACCAGCAGCCAGCGGCGGCGTGGCCGGGTCGCGTCGCGCCGGCCGGCCAGGCCGGTCGCCACGTCCTGCCGGGCCGCCGTCCAGGCCGGCGCCATCGCCGCGAGCACCCCGGCGAGCACCGCCGTCGCGGCGATCGCCACCAGCGCGGCCGGGAAGATCCGGTACGCCCCGAGGCGCTCCCCGAGCAGGTACTGCTCGACGATCGGCCGGCCGGCGAACGCCGCCCCGATGCCGAGCAGCATGCCCAGGGCGGCCCCGCCGGCGCCGAGCACCACCCCGTCGGCGAGCACGATCCGGCGCAGGTGGGAGGCGTCGCCACCGGCCACCGCGACGAGTGCGAGGTCCCGCCGCCGGCGCCGGACGCTCACCGCGAAGGCCGGACCGACCAGCAGCACCACCTCCAGCAGGCCCAGCCCGCCGACGACGCCGACGACGCCCGCCTCGTCGGCGTCCGGTACGGACATGCCGCGGCTGAACTCCTGCCGTCCCGGCAGCGGGCTGCGGGCGACGACCTGGACGCCCTGCGCGTTGAGCCGGTCGGCGAGCCCCGGTTCCAGCGGGCCGGGCAGGTCCACCAGCCAGGTGTCGCTGCCGGCCGTGCCGTCCGGAGTCACCCCGGGCAGCGTGATGACGTCCCGGAGGTTGTCCGGATACTCCACCACCCCGACCACGCGGTACGTGGCACCGTCGATGGTGCGTACCGGATCGCCGATGCGGGTCTCCAGCCGGCGCAGCGCCGTCGGGCTGACCGCGATCTCGTCGGGGCGTACCGGCGGCCGGCCGTCGCGTACCCGGGCCAGCGGCCGGGTGAGCGGGTCGGTCAGGTCGACGGCGCGCGCCTCGATCGACTCGACGTGCCGGTTCACCCGCGTCGAGAACGTCATCCACCAGCGGGTGCGCGCCAGCCGGCTGCCCTCGGGCAGCAGCGCGCGCACCTCCTCGGCGGTCGCCGGACGGGTCCGGCCGACCCAATCGCCCTCGACCGGCCAGGCCGACTCGCCCCAGGCGTCCTGGGTCACCGGCGTCAGGCTGTCCCAGCGCAGGGCGATGTCGGCGCCGCCGAGCTGGCGCTCGATGCGCTCGGCGCGGGTCAGATCACCCATGTCGTAGCTGACCGCGGCGAAGCTGAGGCCGAGCACCGGCAGCGCGATCATCACCAGCACCAGCAGCGTGCGCCGCCGGGACCGCCGGGCCTCCCGGCGGGCGATCCGCAACGCGGTCCGCCACGATCCGCGTACGGCGGCGAGGCGGCCGCCGGTCACCGGCTGCTGCCGCTGAGCAGGTGGTCGACGCCGATCAGCGGGGCGGTCGAGTCGACCATCACCCCGTCGCGCAGGAAGACCACCCGGTCCGCCCAGCCGGCGTGCCGGGCCTCGTGGGTGACGAGCACCCCGGCCGCCCCGGCGTCCACCCGGCGGCGCAGCAGGTGCAGCACCGCCTCGCCGGTCTGCGAGTCCAGCGCGCCGGTCGGCTCGTCGGCGAGGACCAGGCGGCGTTCGCCGACGAGGGCCCGGGCGATCGCCACCCGCTGCTGCTGGCCGCCGGACATCTGGTCCGGGAAGCGGTCGGCCAGGTCCTCCAGGTCGACCTCGCGCAGCGCGGCCAGCGCCGACTGGCGGGCCGCCCGTACGCCGGTGCCGTCCAGTTCCAGCGGGAGCGCCACGTTCTCCACGGCGGTCAGGCTGCCGAGCAGGTTCAGGTCCTGGAAGACGTACCCGATCCGGCGGCGCCGCAGCCGGGCCAGCTCGCGGGCGGACAGCCCGCGCAGCGTCTCGCCCTCGACCACCACCTCGCCGCCGGTGGGCCGGTCCAGGCCGCCGGCGAGCGCCAGCAGCGTGGACTTGCCGGACCCGGAGGGGCCCATCACCGCCACGAGTTCGCCGGCGCGCACGGTCAGGCTCACGCCGCGCAGCGCGTGCACGGCGGCCTCACCGGCGCCGTGGGTCCGGCGGACGTCACGCAGTTCCAGCACCCCGTCGATCGGGTCCATCAGCGCCTCCCGTGCCGGGTCACCGGCGGGCTTCGTCGCCGGCCCGGTCCACCGCCTCGGGGTGGTCGACCGCCCGGATCGGCGCCGGGCGGTGCCGGACCAGGCTCGTCTCGCAGTGGTCGAGCCACCGCACCTCGGCCTCGGTCTGGAAGATCATCGCGTCCAGCACCAGCCGCCAGGGTAGATCCTCCGGCTTGTCGCTCGTGTACTTCAACCGGGTGAACTCCTGGAGCGCGCGCATGGTCGCGGTGCGCTGGGTCTGCACCACCGACCGCACGTCGACGCCGGGGGTGGTCAGCGCCAGTGCCAGTTTGATGGACAGCTCGTCCCGGGGGCGGTCGGCGCGGCTGATCGGCGTGGCGAACCACAGCGCCAGGTCCGCCCGTCCGGCGTCGGTGATCTCGTACGGCCGCTGCCCGCTCTCGTTCTCCGGCAGCGGGCGGACCAGTCCGTCACGTTCCAGCCGGGCCAGCGTCGTGTAGACCTGTCCGATGTTCAGCGGCCAGGTCGACCCGGTCGACTCCTCGAACGCGGCGCGCAGCTGGTAGCCGTACATCTGGCCGCGTTCGAGCAGGGCGAGCAGGCCGTGACGGATGGACATGACCGCGAGTATGCATACCTGGTATGCGCAACGCAACCGGAGGGTTCCGCCGGGTGACCGGCGCCGCGCTCAGGCCGGGCGGCCCGGGAACGGAACGGTGACCGGCGTCACCCCCGCCGTACGCCGCCAGCGGGTGGCGCGCAACGCGCAGTCGGTGAGCGCGGCGAGCGCCGTGTTCCGGTCCGCGCCGGTGGTGTGCGGCAGCGCGGCCCGCCAGTGCCCGGCCGTCCGCTCCTCGATCTCCACCGCCAGGCGCAGCGCGCTCGCCCGGTCCGTCACCGGGTAGGGCAGCGCGTATCCGGCCCGGTCGGCGGGCACCTGCCCGGAGCCCTCGGCGAGCTGGAGCAGCAGCGCGTCGCGGCGGGACCGGTGGGCCGCCTCGGCGGCACGGGCCGCCGTACGCGCCGCCTCGGTCAGGTGCACGCCGATCACCCCGTACGCCCAGATCGCCGCGTACTCGGCGGCGAGCGCGTCGGCGAGGGCCGAGGCCGGGCCGGTCGTCGGGTTCACTTGAGCGCCTCCACGTGTGTGGCCCGCGCGGCCGCGATCGAGCCGAGCAGCGCGGCCCGCTCGGCCGGCGCGGCGGCGCACGCCTTGGCCGCGTTCGTCCGGCCCTCCTGCTCGGCCCGGCGCAGCTCGGTGAGCGCGGCGTCGGGCGCGGGCGCGCTCGCCGAGCCGGCGGGCGCCGGTGTGCCGGAGGGCGCGGGCCTGCCGATCACGCGGCGTAGCTCCTCGGCGTGCGCCCGGTGGGCGTCGGCGATCGGGGTGAGCCGCCCGGCCAGCGCCGGGTCGGCGGTGGCGGCGGCCCGGTAGCGGGCCTCCAGCGCGAGCGCCTCGGCCACCAGCGGCTCCAGCGCGTCCGGCTCCGGTGGCTCCTCGTCGCGGTCGAAAAGATCACAGCCGGTCAGCGGCGCGGTCGCGCCGCCGAGCGCCACGAGCCCGCCGGCGCGCAGCAGCCAGCGCCGGGAATGCCCCGCTCTGACCTGGTCGGATGGTGTTCTGCCGATCCCCACCTGACAGAGTCAACACCATTCGCGCCGTCCCGTGGGTCAGGGTCTCGGTGCGCCGCCGGGTCCGTCGGCGGTCGTTAGCGTTACGCTCTGCGCAACCACCGGGCGCGGACGCCCCGGTGGCGTGCCGGTATGGCGGGCCGTTCGTCCGCACCGGCCCGGGACAACACGGCCTGCGGGTCGTGGCAACAGCAGGAGAGGTGCGCGCAATGACGCAGCGTGGCCGTGCCACCCGGTCGACGGGGCCCGCCGGGCGGCCCCGCCGGTCCGACGGCCCCCGCGGCACGGACCGGAGCGGCGCACCCCGCGGCGATCTCGCCGCCCGCCGCAACCGGCTGCGCGAGGTGATCGAACCGGTCGTCACGGCGGCCGGTTACGACCTGGAGGATCTCTCCGTCTCCCGCGCCGGCCGCCGGCACGTGGTCCGGGTGATCGTGGACGCCGACGGCGGGATCAACCTGGACGCCGTGGCGGACGTCTCCCGCGCGGTCTCGGCGGCGCTGGACGCGGCCGAGGAGGCCGGCGGCGACATCGTGGCCGGCGAGTACCAGCTGGAGGTCAGCTCGCCCGGCGTGGACCGCCCGCTCACCCTGCCCCGGCACTGGCGGCGCAACGCCGGGCGGCTGGTCAAGGTCACCGTCCGCGGTGACACGGGGGACCGCCAGCTCACCGGCCGGATCACTGCTGCCGACGACGAACGCGTGGTGCTGGAGACCGACGCCGGCCCCGCCGAACACCCGTACGCCGAACTCGGGCCCGGCCGGGTCCAGGTGGAGTTCAACCGCCTGGACGACCTGGCCGACGAGGACTTCGGTGACGACACCGACGACGACGAAGATCTGGAGGACGAGGAGAGGTGAACATCGACCTCGCGGCGCTGCGCGCCCTGGAGCGCGAGCGGGAGATCCCGTTCGACACGATCCTCGCGGCGATCGAGACCGCGCTGCTGACCGCCTACCGGCACACCGACGGCGCCGAGCCGCACGCCCGGGTGGAGATCGACCGTAAGAGCGGGGCCGCCTCGGTCTACGCGCAGGAACTGGACGCCGACGGCTCGGTGACCCGGGAGTGGGACGACACCCCGCACGACTTCGGGCGGATCGCCGCCATGACCGCCAAGCAGGTGATCCTCCAGCGGCTGCGGGAGGCCACCGACGAGGTGCACTTCGGCGAGTACGTCGGCCGCGACGGTGACCTGGTCACCGGCGTGGTGCAGGCGCACGAGACCCGCCGGGAGAAGGGCATCGTCAGCGTCGACCTGGGCAAGCTGGAGGGCGTCCTGCCGCAGTCCGAGCAGGTCCCCGGCGAGCGGTACGAGCACGGCGAGCGGATCCGCTGCGTGGTCGTGCACGTCGCCAAGGGAATGCGCGGCCCGCAGATCACGCTGTCCCGGTCGCATCCCGCGCTGGTGAAGAAGCTGTTCGCGCTGGAGGTGCCGGAGATCGCCGACGGCACCGTGGAGATCGGCGCGATCGCGCGTGAGGCAGGTCACCGTACGAAGATCGCCGTGCGTTCGACCACCTCCGGCGTCAACGCCAAGGGTGCCTGCATCGGCCCGATGGGCCAGCGGGTCCGGGCCGTGATGAGCGAGCTGCACGGCGAGAAGATCGACATCATCGACTGGTCGGACGACCCCGCCACCTTCGTCGGCAACGCGTTGTCGCCGGCCAAGGCGCTGCGGGTCGAGGTGGTCGACCTGGCCTCCCGTACCGCCCGGGTGACCGTGCCGGACTTCCAGCTTTCGCTCGCGATCGGCCGGGAAGGGCAGAACGCCCGCCTCGCGGCCCGGCTGACCGGTTGGCGCATCGACATCCGGTCCGACGCGGAGACCGCGGCCCCGCAGAGCCGGGGCGGAGCCGATCACGTCCCGGAGCCGGGCGGCGCGATCTCGGGAAGCTAGGGGTAGACTTTCTCAGTGGTACGACGCGCGCTGCCGGAGCGCACCTGTGTGGGCTGCCGGAAGCGAGCGCCGGCCAGCGAGTTGTTGCGGGTCGTCGCGATCGGTGACGAGGCTGGTCACACCAGTCTCCGGCCCGATCCGGCCCGCAGACTGCCGGGTCGGGGAGCGAACATGCACCCTGATCCGGCCTGCTTCGCGCAGGCGTTGCGGCGTCGCGCCTTCGGGCGAGCACTGCGCCTCACCGGGGTCCCCGACCACGGTGCGCTTGCGGAGCACGTCGACGCGCAACCCCCGACGACCGGTCAAGCCCGACCGGTCGAGGGTCGCTAGCAAGGTAGGACGACCGACATGAGCACACGATGAAGTCCCTGAAATGACCAGGCTTCAAGTGCACGAGTGAGGTCGCTGCGGGTGCTGCCCGCACGACCTCGGAGTGAGGAGTGCAGTGGCAGGAAAGGCCCGCGTACACGAGCTTGCCAAGGAGCTCGGGGTCGAAAGCAAGACCGTTCTCGCCAAGCTCAAGGAAATGGGCGAGTTCGTGAAGTCCGCGTCCAGCACCGTCGAGGCGCCTGTCGCCCGGCGGCTGCGTAGCGCGTTCGTCGCCGGTTCGTCGGCGCCAGCCGGCCCGCCGGCTGCCGCGCCCAGTGGCCCGGCACCGACCCCGACGCCCACCCCGACCCCGGGTGCCCCCCGGGTCTCGGCCAAGCCGATGCCGCCCCGGCGTCCGGCCGCGCCGACCCCTGGACCGAAGCCCAAGGGGCCGGTCCCCGGCCCGCCGCAGCCGGCGACTCCGGTCGCCAAGCCGGCGAGCGCGCACGACATCGAAGTGGCGGCCGCCGAGGCGCGTGCCGCCGCGCTCAAGGCTGAGCAGGAGGCCGCGGTCAAGGCCGCCCAGGCCGCCCGCCAGCAGCAGCGCGAGACCGTACGCCGGGAGCCCCCGGCCGAGGGCGGTCCTCGCCCGGGTCCGCGTCCCGGCCCGAACGCCATGCCGCCGCGTCCGGGTTCCCCGGCCGCCGGTCGTCCCGGCGGTCCGGGCCAGGGTCAGGGCCCCGGTGCCCGGCCCGGCGGTCGTCCGCCGGCGCGCGGCGCCGGTAACAACCCGTTCGGCATCCAGGGCGGCCAGCAGCAGCGGCCCCCGGCCGCCGGTGCGGGCGGTCCCCGTCCCAGCCCGGCCGGCATGCCGCCGCGGCCCAGCCCGGCGTCGATGCCGCCGCGGCCGAGCCCGGCCTCGATGCCGAGCCAGCGTCCGACCACCGGCCGTCCCGGCGGCCCCGGCGGCGGTCGTGGCGGACCCGGCGGTGGCGCCGGTCGTCCCGGCGGCGGTGGCGGTGGCTACCGCGGTGGACCCGGTGGTGGCGGCGGTGGCGGTGGCTACCGCGGCGGTCCCGGTGGTGGCGGCGGTGGCGGTGGCTACCGCGGCGGTCCCGGCGGCGGTGGCGGTGCGCCCGGCGGTGGTTTCCGTCCGGGTGGTCCGGTCGGCGGCGGTGGCCGTCCCGGCGGCGGCGGCCGTGGCCGTGGCGGTGGCGCGGCGGGTGCCTTCGGGCGTCCCGGCGGCCGGCCGACCCGCGGTCGCAAGTCCAAGAAGCAGCGCAGACAGGAGTTCGACAACCTGTCGGCCCCGACCATGTCCTCGGGCGCGCCCCGCGGTCAGGGTCAGGTCGTCCGGTTGTCCCGTGGCGCCTCGCTGTCGGACTTCGCCGACAAGATCAACGCCAACCCGGGTTCGCTGGTCCAGGAGATGTTCAACCTGGGCGAGATGGTGACGGCGACCCAGTCGTGCTCCGACGAGACCCTGCAGCTGCTGGGTGAGCACCTCGGCTTCGACGTGCAGATCGTCAGCCCGGAGGACGAGGACCGCGAGCTGCTCGCGCAGTTCAACATCGACCTCGACGCCGAGGTCGCGGCGGACCGCCTGGTCAGCCGTGCGCCGGTTGTGACCGTCATGGGTCACGTCGACCACGGTAAGACCAAGCTGCTCGACGCGATCCGTAAGGCGAACGTGGTGGCCGGCGAGGCGGGTGGCATCACCCAGCACATCGGCGCCTACCAGGTCCACGTCCCGCACGAGGGCGAGGACCGCGCGGTGACGTTCATCGACACCCCGGGTCACGAGGCGTTCACCGCCATGCGTGCCCGTGGTGCCCAGGTCACGGACATCGTGATCCTGGTGGTCGCGGCCGACGACGGCGTCATGCCGCAGACCATCGAGGCGCTCAACCACGCCAAGGCGGCGGACGTGCCGATCGTGGTCGCGGTCAACAAGGTCGACAAGCCCGAGGCGAACCCGGACAAGGTCCGCCAGCAGCTGACCGAGTACGGCCTGGTCGCCGAGGAGTACGGCGGCGACACCATGTTCGTCAACGTGGCGGCCAAGCCCGGTATCGGCATCGAGGAACTGCTCGAGGCCGTGCTGCTGACCGCCGACGCGTCGCTGGAGCTGACCGCTCCGATCGACGGGCCGGCGCAGGGTGTCGCGATCGAGGCGCACCTGGACAAGGGCCGTGGTGCGGTGGCGACCGTGCTGGTGCAGAAGGGCACCCTGCGTGCCGGTGACTCGATCGTCGCCGGTGGGGCGCACGGCCGGGTCCGGGCCATGCTGGACGAGAACGGCAAGCCGGTCGACGAGGCCGGTCCGGCCCGTCCGGTCATGGTGCTGGGTCTGACCACGGTGCCGGGTGCGGGTGACACCTTCCTGGCCGCCGAGGACGACCGCACCGTGCGGCAGATCGCCGAGCAGCGGCAGGCGCGGAGGCGGGCGGCGTCGTTCGCCAACTCCCGTGGCCGGGCCACTCTCGAGACGCTCATGGAGCAGCTCAAGGAGGGCGAGAAGACCTCGCTCAACCTGGTGCTCAAGGGCGACGTCTCCGGTTCCGTGGAGGCGCTCGAGGACGCGCTGTTCAACCTCGACATCCCGGAGGAGGTCCAGCTTCGGATCATCCACCGGGGCGTGGGCGCGATCACCGAGAGCGACGTCATGCTCGCGAGCGCCTCGTCCGAGGCGGTCACGATCATCGGCTTCAACGTGCGGGCCTCGAACAAGGTCCGCGAGATGGCCGACCGCGAGGGCGTGGAGATTCGGTACTACACCGTCATCTACCAGGCCATCGAGGAGATCGACGCCGCGCTCAAGGGTCTGCTCAAGCCGGAGTACGAGGAGGTCGAGCTGGGCACCGCGGAGATCCGCGACGTCTTCCGCTCGTCCAAGATCGGCAACATCTCCGGCTGTATCGTCCGGTCCGGCCTCATCCGCCGCAACGCCAAGGCGCGGCTGCTGCGGGACGGGGCGGTCGTGGCGGACAACCTCACGATCAGCTCCTTGAAGCGGTTCAAGGACGACGCGACCGAGGTCCGCGAGGGCTTCGAGTGTGGTCTGACGCTGGGCGGCTACAACAACGTCCAGGTCGGCGACGTCATCGAGACGTTCGAGATGCGCGAGAAGCCGCGCGCCTGACGACCACGCGTACGACCGGCCGACGGCCGGGGCCTTCGGGCCCCGGCCGTCGCCGTCTGCGCAGGCTGCGACAATCTGCGGCGTGACCGGGTACGCACTGCTCCTCGCCCCCTCCGCCAACCGCGTCTACGCCGACGCGGCGGCCCGGCTGGCCCGCGCCGAACTGGCCGTGTTCGCCGGTTCCGGCGTGCTGGACGTCGTACCGGCCGACGCGGAGGTGACGCGGATCGGCGGAGTGGAGTACCTGACGTTCACCACCGGCGGCCCCGGGCTGGGCGAGCGGGATCTGGCCTACCTGGCGAACCTGTCGGCCGCGTACGCGCTGTTCGAGCGGGTCGGCGACGAGCTGCTGCGGCCGGTGCCGCTGCGCCCGCTGGCCCGGTACGACTCCGACCTGATCACCATCCCCAAGTACGCCGGCAAGACCAACGAGCAGTTCACCCGCCTGCTGCTCAACGTCACTGTGCTCGCCTCCGCCGCCGCGCCGCGGATGCTGGACGGGCCGGTGGTGGTGCTGGACCCGCTCTGCGGCCGGGGCACCACGCTCAACCAGGCGCTGATGTACGGCTACGACGGCATCGGCGTGGAGCGGGACAGTCAGGACGTGGAGGCGTACGCGGCGTTCCTGCGCACCTGGCTGCGCCGCAAGCGGCTCAAGCACACCGCGGAGACCACGTCGGTGCGCCGGGACCGCAAGCTGGTGGCCCGCCGGTTCGAGGCGGTGCTCGCGCCGTCGCGGGACGAGCACCGGGCCGGGGCCACCCAGCGGGTCGTCGTGCTGAACACCGACACCACCCGGGCCCGGGAGGCGCTGCGCCCCCGGTGCGCCGACGTGATCGTGACCGACGCGCCGTACGGGGTGGCGCACGGCAGCCGTACCGATCAGGGGTTGTCCCGCAGCCCGCTGGAGCTGCTCACCGCGGCCGTGCCGGTGTGGCGGGAGCTGCTCCGTCCCGGCGGCGCGATCGGGCTGTCCTGGAACACCCACGTGGCGCCGCGGGCGCAGGCGGAGGCGGTGCTGGCCGCCGCCGGGCTGCGGGTGCTCGACGGCCCCGGCTTCGGTGACTTCGCGCACCGGGTCGACCAGGCGATCGAGCGGGACGTGCTGGTGGCCGTCGCGCCTTAATCGCGTGCCGGGCCGGGCCGCCCGGCGTACCGTTGCTCGCCGTGTATACCGGAACCGCACTGTTCGACCTGTTGCTCCCGGGTGACTCCCGGTCCCTGAAGGCCAAGCGGTCCTACGTCCGGCCGATCGTCGCCGCGCTGCGCAAGTTCGAGGTCTCCGCCGCCGAGGTGGGGGCGCTGGACCTGCACGGCCGGGCCGAGATCGGGGTGGCGGTGGTGGCCGCCGAGCCGGCCCACGTCCGCGAGGTGCTCGACTCCTGTGAGCGGCTGGTCGCCGCCCGCCCGGAGACCGAGCTGCTGTCGGTGCGCCGTCGCCTGCACGGCGAAGACGACTGACGGCGCGTCGCGCCGCACTCCGGCCGTGCCGCGCGACGGCCGGCCGGGCGCGGGTAGTGTTCTTCAGCGTTGGGCGGTCGGACCCGGCGGCGCCCACGCGCTCGCCGTCTCCGGCCGACGGCCCGGGTCGTACGGTGACCCGGCGTCGTCATGGGTACAGGTGATCCCGGAGGTGGGGGACATGACGGATCAGGCAAAGGTTCGCCGGCACGCGGAGCGCATCCGGGAACTCGTCGCGTCGGTGGTGCGCAGCCAGATCAAGGATCCCCGGCTCGGCATGATCACGATCACCGACGCCCGGATCACCGCCGACCTGCGCGACGCCACTGTCTTCTACACGGTGCTCGGCGACGCGGCGGCTCAGGCGAGCACCGCCGCCGCGCTGGAGAGCGCCAAGGGCATGCTGCGCAGCACCGTCGGCAAGGCGCTCGGGCTGCGGCACTCGCCGACGCTGACCTTCGTCCTGGACGACGTGCAGGACCAGGTCAAGCACATCGACGACCTGCTGGCCGCCGCGCGTACCGCCGACGCCGAGGTGCAGCGGCTCGCCGCGAAGTCCTCGTACGCGGGTGACGCCCAGCCGTACCGGGTCGAGGACGACGAGGACGCCGACGACGCCTCGGCGGAGGACGAGGACGACGACGAGCCGCGCGCCGGCGAACGCCGGTGACCGAGGCGGCCGGGCCCACCGAGACCGCGTGGGCGGCCGCCGTCGCGGCGGTACGCGACCTCCCCGCCGACGCGCGGGTGCTGCTGATCTGCCACGTGAACCCGGACGGGGACGCGCTGGGCAGCATGCTCGGCTTCGGGCTGGGCCTGCGCCGGCTCGGCGTACGCGATCTCCAGGCCACCTTCCCCGGCCCTCCGGAGGTGCCGGAGCCGTTCCGCTGGATGCCCGGGGTGGACCTGCTGGTGCCGCAGGACGACGCGTACCCGGCTCCGGACCTGGTGATCTGCTTCGACGCGGCGAGCGAGTCCCGGCTGGGTGACCTGGTCGACCGGCTGGACACGGCGGGCACGTCGCTGGTGCTCGACCACCACGCCTCGAACAGCGGGTTCGGCCGGATCAATCTGGTCGACCCACACGCCGCCGCGACCTCCGTGGTCGCGTTGGAACTGCTGGACCGGCTCGGCGTGACGCTGGACGCGGAGATCGCGACCGGGTTGTACGTCGCGCTGACCACCGACACCGGCTCGTTCCGGTTCGAGGCGACCACCCCTGCGGTGCACGAGACGGCGGCGCGCCTGATCGCGACCGGCATCCGGCCCGGCGACATCTCCCGGCGGATCTTCGACACCCGCCCGTTCGGCGCCGTCCGCCTCTTCGGCGAGGTGCTGGGCCGGGCCACGCTGGAACCGGCGGCCGCCGCCGGGCACGGGCTCGTCTGGACGTACGCCACCCGCGCGGACCTGGTCCGCCACGACCAGCCCGCGTACGTGCTGGAGGCGCTCATCGACTCGGTGCGCTGCACCGCCGAGGCGGACGTGAGCTGCGTGGTCAAGCAGGCCGGCGAGGCCGAGTGGGCGGTGTCGCTGCGCAGCAAGGGCGCGATGGACGTGAGCCGGGTGGCGGTGGCGCTCGGCGGCGGTGGGCACCGGTTCGCCGCAGGCTTCACCGGGCGGGGATCCCTCGACGAGGTGGTGGGGCGGATCCGCGCCGAGCTGGCCACGCTCTAGGCCCTTTAGGGCTTGTATTGCCCCGGTATGTCTGCCGCGCCGAGGTGTGCCGACGATCCGAGGTGTGAGCTGATCGGTGGCATTTCCGGGGATTACGAGGCGTGCCAGCCTTTCCGCCGTGCGTGACGCTGGGGACAATCGGGTGATGGATCATCCCCGTGAGCTCACCGTCGAGGCGCCCCGGGCCTGGGACCGGCCGGTCGTCTCCGTGCCGGTGCTGATCTGCCTGTCCCTGGTCGGGGGCCAGATGCCGTCCTTCTCGACCGCGGCGAACCTCTACATCCTCACCACCGGCGGGGGGTTGATCTGGGTCGGCCTGAGCAACCGGGTGCCCCGGCGTCCGGCGCCGCGCCGGTTGCCGTCGGTCGCGCTCTGGTGGCTGGTCCCGGTGACCGTCTTCGGGGTCTTCGAGGGGGCCACGTTCGTGATGGCGGCGGGCGACGACTTCCCCACCTTCTCCCGGCTGGCCGATCCGCTGCTGGAGGACAACCTGGTCCGTTCGGCGGCCTGGTTCGCGTGGCTGTCCGCGTTCTGGGGACTGGTGCGCCGATGATGCGCGCACTGGCGATCGGCGGGTTCGGAGTCTCGATCGTGTTGTTCGCCGTGGTCGAGTGGGCCGCGCGCCGGGAGGGGTCGCGCATCCCGTCGCTGGCCGACGTCTGCGCGTTCGTCATGCGGTACGAGGTGGGCCCGGTGCCGGTCGGCCGGATCGGGTTGTTCGGTTTCTGGTGGTGGCTGGGCTGGCACTTCCTGGCCCGCTGACCGCCCTCGCCAGGGCGGGACGACGACGTTGATCTTTCCGCATTTCGGGAACTGTGGGCAGTATCTGGAAAGTGAACGTTAATTTGGGTGCGGGACCGGCGCTTCGCGGCGCTGGTCACGGGCGGTGGTGCCGCACCCGGCCTCGCCTCCCTCCAGGGTCAGACCGACCCGGGCTCCCGCTGCCAGGCGAGCCGCTCCGGTGATCCCGGACCGCTGCCGGGCGCTCAGCCGCCGACGACGTCCGGTCGCGGCGCGATTCGCCGTCGCGTCGATCCGGAGCGCCGGGCGCCCGTAGGACCGCCACGTCCCGGCGGTCCGCACCCTGGAAGGACCTCAGATGCCCAGCAAGCGCAAGCCGCAGACCGAGACCACCACCGACGAGGCGCGCGAGCAGATGCGCCGCGCGCTGCAGACCTCGATGGACACCCGTCAGTGACGGACGCCGTCCGGCGGTGACGCCGGCCGGGCCCGCGGACCACACCCCGGCCCGACGCCGACGTCACCGCCGCTCGGGAACCGCCCGCTTCCTGGCCGACGTGAGTAAGTAGTCCGCCGCCTTGCGGACCTTACTAGGAGCGTGCCAGGATCGGCGGCGATGAGCACCACCGCCGCCCCCGCCGTCACCGCCTCACCGCGGCGGATCGCCGCGCTCGCGCTCCCAGCCCTCGTGGTGCTGGCCGCCGAGCCGCTCTACGTCCTCGTCGACACCGCGGTGGTCGGCCACCTCGGCCGGGTGCCGCTGGCCGCGCTCGCAGTCGGCGGCACCGTCATGACACTCACCGCCTGGGTCGGCACCGTCGTCGCGTACGGCACCACCGGCCGCTCGGCCCGCCGCTTCGGGGCGGGGGACCGGGCCGCCGCGGTGGCCGAGGGCGTCCAGGCGTCCTGGCTCGCGCTCGCCACCGGCGTGCTGGTGGCGGTCGCCATCGGCATCGGCGGCGGCGCGCTGGCGCGTACCCTTGTCGGCGGCCCCGGCGAGGTGGCCGACGCCGCCGCCGGATGGCTGCGGATCGCGGCGCTCGGCGCGCCCGGCCTGCTACTCGCCGCCGCCGGCAACGGCTGGCTGCGCGGCATCCAGGACACCCGCCGCCCGCTGCTGTTCGTGCTCGGCCCGAACCTGCTCTCCGCGGTGCTCTGCCCCCTGCTCGTCTACCCGGCCGGGCTCGGCCTGGTCGGCTCGGCGGTGGCTAACGCGATCGCGCAGACGCTCTCCGGGGTGCTGTTCGCGGCGGCGCTGGTGCGGGAGCGGGTCGCGCTGCGGCCCCGGCCCCGGGTGATCGGTCAGCAGCTCGTGCTCAGCCGGGATCTGCTCGTGCGGGGCGTCGCGTTCCAGGCCAGCTTCCTGTCCGCCACCGCCGTCGCGGCCCGCTTCGGCGCCGCCGCCGTGGGCGCGCACCAGATCGCCCTGCAACTGTGGTTCTTCACGGTGCTGGTGCTCGACGCCCTGGCCATCGCCGCGCAGTCGCTCGTCGGCGCCGCGCTCGGCGCCGGCGACGCGGCCGGTGCCCGGTTCCTGGCCCGCCGCATCGCGCTGCTCGGCGGGCTGTGCGGCGTGGCCTTCGCGGTGCTCATCGCCGCCGGCGCCGGCCTGGTGCCGTCGTGGTTCAGCTCCGATCCGCAGGTACGCGAACAGGCCATGACGGCCTGGCCCTGGTTCGTCGCGCTCCAGCCGATCGGCGGCGTGGTGTTCGCGCTCGACGGGGTGCTGATCGGCGCGGGCGACGTGCGCTACCTGCGCAACCTCACCATCGTGTGCGCGTTCGGCGGGTTCCTGCCGGCGATCTGGCTGGCCTATGCGTTCGACCTCGGGCTGGGCGGGATCTGGGCCGGGCTGACGCTGTTCGTGGTGCTGCGGCTGGTCGGCCTGCTGCTGCGGATGCGCTCGGGGGCGTGGGCGGTGGTCGGCGCGGTCCGCTGACGCCGGTCAGCATGAGACCGGCAGCTCGATCGGGTGCTCCGGGTCGTACAGCGCGTCGGGGTCCTCGGGGGAGCCGATGCCGGCCGGGTCCAGGCCGCCGGGGCGGATCAGCCCGAGCTTCACGGCGTCGCAGTCCACGCCCGACCCGTAGCTCGACATCCGGTGCAACCAGAGCCCCCGGTCCGCCCGTGCCACGTCGCTGGCGTGTGGCAGCCGCCAGACGATCTCGTCGTGCAGCACCACCACCGAGTCACCGGATCGGGAGGCGAGGTCGCGGAATCCGTAGACCCAGACGAAGTTGCTGGTCACCTCCAGCATCCGTACGCCGTCGGCCTGCCGGACGGCGCGGTAGGTGAACCGGCCCTTCGTCCGCGGCTGGTCCGGGGTGAGCCGGGCGTCCGGGGCCAGCCGGGTCGCGTACGTGGCGATCGTCTCGGTGGACCAGTCCTTCCGCACCGACTCCCGGGCAGCCGGCGCGAAGTGACGCAGCAGCGGGGCCGGGCTGCCGCCGGTCATGAACGCGCGGTCCAGGCGGGCGGTCAGCATGGCGGCCCGGACCCGCGCCAGCCCGGCGGACACCTCGGCGCCGGTGAAGCCGCCGGTCGGCCGGGCCGGTGGCAGCACGATCCCGGCCGCCCCCGCCGGCCAGTCCGCCGCCGGCGTGCCGGCGAAGACGTCCGGCGGGGCAGTCGGTCCCGCGGTCGCCGGAGCGCCGGTGACCGCCGGGGACGGCGCGGCTGCCGGACGCCGGAGCTGCCGGTAGCCGTAACCGGTGGCACCGGCCGCGGCGGCCAGCAGCAGCACCACGCCGAGCGCGGCCGTCAGCCGGCGGGCGCGCCGCCGGCACCAGATCCGCAGGCGTACGGCGAGACTCGGCCGGATCTCCCGCTCCAACCGGTCCAGCCAGTCGGGGTAGCCGTCCCGCTCGGATCCCGTCGGGCTCAGCACGGGTCCGCGACCTTCAGCGAGCGGTCCAGGTCGTACACGGCGTCCGGGTGTTCGGCGTCGGTGCCGGCGCCCCCGTAGGTCGGCGTGATCTCCAGTTCCAGCAGACCCTTGCTCAGACCGGCGCACTCCACGTTCGTCACGTAGGACTCCGCGTCCCGCATCCACAGACCTCGGGAGCCGGTGACGACGTCCGCCGGGAACGGCACCTCCCAGACCACCGTGTCGTGCACCAGGATGACGTCCGGGACCGACGGGGCGCGGTTGCTCCGGACGGCGTAGACCCAGACGAAGTTGGTGGTGATCTCCAGGACACGGATGTCGTCCGCGTCCCGGGTGGCGCGGTACGAGACCCGTCCCTGCACCCGGGGCGGGTCGTTCGTCAACCGGGTGCCGGGCCCGAGCCGGGTGGCGTAGTTGGCGGCGCCGCCGGCCGTGAAGTCCTTCCGGATGTGGGCGCGGGTGTCCGGGGCGAACTGGCGCACCAGCCGATCCGGGCTCTTCTCGGTGAAGAACGTGCGGTCCAGCCGGGCGGTGACCAGGGCCTTGCGTACCTTGGCCAGACCGTCGGCCACCTGCTTCTCGGTGAACGGCCCGGTCCGCTTGACCCGGGGCAGCGCGATCCCGGCCGCACCCTCCGGGAAGCCGGCCGCGGGGGTGCCGTCGAACGGGCCGGCGGCCGGCGGAGGCGACGCGGAGCTGACCGCCTGCTCACCGCTCGGCGGGCTCGTCGTCGGGTATGCCGTCGAGATCTCGCGCCAGCGCTGGAAGCCCTGGTAGCCGAGGCCGCCGACGAGCCCGAAGAACGCGAGCAGCGCCAGCACGAGGGCGCCGCCGAGCAGCTTGCCGGAGTGCCCGCCGAGCGCGATCCGCAGGCGGTCGCCGCGGCCCGGCTCGACCTCGGGCGCGGGCCGGCGCAGCCACTCGGGTACCCGTCCCAGATCGTCCTCCGGCGAGTGGCCGGTGGGGTAGGGGTCGGGGGCGGGGCGGTGATCGGTCATCGGACTTCCCGGGCAGACGGGTCGGGGGCGCACGATCTTGACACCCCGCCGAAGCTGGGCGGTATCCCCCGCAGGGCCGATCACCGGCGTCTGGCAGGCTTGGCGGTCGTGAGCACAGACGGTCTGATCGTGGTCGACAAGCCCGGCGGCATGACGTCGCACGACGTGGTGGCCCGCATCCGGCGGCTGGCGCGTACCCGCCGCGTCGGTCACGGCGGCACGCTCGACCCGATGGCCACCGGCGTCCTCGTGATCGGGGTCGGCCGGGCGACCCGGCTGCTCACGTACGTGATCGGCGCCGGCAAGAGCTACGCCGCGACGATCCGGCTGGGACAGGCCACCGTCACCGACGACGCCGAGGGCGAGGTGGTCGCGACCACCCCGGCCGGCACGGTCACCGACGACGGGGTACGCGCCGCGCTGGCCGCCCTCACCGGCGAGATCGACCAGGTGCCGAGCGCGGTGAGCGCCATCAAGATCGACGGTCGGCGGGCGTACAAGCGGGTCCGTGACGGCGAGGCGGTCGAGCTGCCCGCCCGCCGGGTCACCGTGTCGCGGCTGGACGTGCTGGCGATCCGCCGGGACGTCCCGGACGTGGTGGACGTGGACGTGGACGTGACCTGCTCGTCCGGGACGTACATCAGGGCGCTGGCCCGCGACGCGGGCGCGGCCCTCGGCGTCGGCGGCCACCTCACCGCGCTGCGCCGGACCGCTGTGGGCGGCTTCACGCTGGCCGAGGCGGCCACGCTCGACCAGCTCGAGGAGCGCGCGCCGGACGTGGTGAACCTGCCGCTGGACGCCGCCGCCGCGCGGTTCTTCCCGCGCCGGGACGCCACCGCCGACGAGACCCGGGTGCTCTCCCACGGCGGGCCGCTGGCGCCGGCCGGGATCACCGGGCCGTACGCGGTCTTCGACCCGGCGGGCGGGCTGATCGCTATCGTCAGCGAGCGGGACGGTCGGGCCCGCGCGGAGATCGTGCTGGCCCCGGCCTGAACGGCGCGCGGGCGGACAGGGGGAGGAACGGCATGCAGCGGTGGCGGGGGTACGAGGCGGCGCCCGGCGGCTGGGGACGCTCGGTGGTCACCATCGGCGTCTTCGACGGCGTGCACCGGGGGCACCAGGCCACCATCGGTCACGCCGTGGCGCGCGCCCGGGAACTGGGCGTCAAGTCGGTGGTGGTGACGTTCGACCCGCACCCGGCCGAGGTGGTACGCCCCGGCTCGCACCCGGCCGTGCTGACCGAGCCGGCCCGCAAGGCCGAGCTGATCGAGGCGCTCGGCGTGGACGTGCTCTGCGTGGTGCCGTTCACCGTCGAGTTCTCCCGGCTGCCACCCGAGGCGTTCGTGCACGACGTCCTGGTGGCGCACCTGCACGCCGCGCTGGTGGTGGTCGGCGACAACTTCCGGTTCGGGCACCGGGCCGCCGGTGACGTGCCGCTGCTGGAGCGGCTGGGCCGTACCTTCGGGTTCGCCGTCGAGGGGGCGCCGCTGGTCGCCGAGGCGGGGACGGTCTTCTCCTCCACGTACATCAGGTCCTGCGTCGACGCGGGCGACGTGGGCGCGGCGGCGGCGGCGCTCGGCCGCCCGCACCGGGTCGAGGGCGTGGTGGTCCGCGGCGACCAGCGCGGACGTGAGCTGGGTTACCCCACCGCCAACCTGCTGACCCACAGGTACGCGGCGGTGCCCGCCGACGGCGTGTACGCGGCCCGCCTGGTACGCCGCGACGGCGAACCGCTGGCGGCGGCCGTGTCGATCGGCACCAACCCGACGTTCTCCGGCCGGGAACGGCGGGTGGAGGCGTACGCGCTGGACTTCAGTGGCGACCTGTACGGCGAGCGGCTGGCCCTGGACTTCGTGGCGCACCTGCGTGAGCAGCGGACATACGACGCGATCGAACCGCTTGTGGCCCAGATCGCCGAGGACGTGGAACGCACCCGCCGGGCGGTGCTCTGACCGGCGCGGGGCACCTTGACCGGCCGTCCGTCCCGAGGGCTGGTAGGCTGACGGAGACGTCGGCTGACCGACGGGGGCCTCGCGTGCCTGCACGACGCCGCGGGTGCGAGGAACCGGTCCGTTGCACCGGTCACCACGACCGCTCCGGACCTCATCGAATGACCCACGAAACAGGGAGAACATGGCGCTCGACCAGGAAGCCAAGGCCAAGATCCGCCAGGAGTACGCCACCGCCGAGGGCGACACCGGCTCGCCCGAGGTGCAGGTCGCGGTCCTGACCAAGCGGATCGCGGAGCTCACCGAGCACCTGAAGGTGCACAAGCACGACCACCACAGCCGCCGTGGGCTGCTGCTGCTGGTCGGCCGGCGCCGCCGGCTGCTGAACTACGTCCAGAAGAAGGACATCAACCGCTACCGGTCGCTCATCGAGCGGCTCGGCCTGCGCCGATGACCTGACGGGGGAGTGGCCGCCTGGCCGCTCCCCCGTTCCGGTACCACCGAAGAACCCGG
This sequence comes from Micromonospora sp. AB353, assembly GCF_049538395.1. Taxonomy (NCBI): domain Bacteria; kingdom Bacillati; phylum Actinomycetota; class Actinomycetes; order Micromonosporales; family Micromonosporaceae; genus Micromonospora; species Micromonospora sp. AB353. Next base: position 50,978 of record NZ_JBMVFV010000003.1, read on the forward strand.
CCGCGCGACACCCGAGAGGGAGCCGGTCAGCACCGGTCTCCGGTAGTGGCCCCCGGGAATCCCGGCACGACGCCGGCCGTCCCGGGCGCTTCGATCGAAGACCGGCCGCCTGAGCAGTTCCCGTGTCGTCGGCCGACGACGCGAAGGAGCACCACAGCACATGACCGAGACCAACCTCGGCACCGAATCCCGCACCGCGGTGATCGACAACGGGGCCTTCGGCACCCGTGAGATCACCTTCTCCACCGGCCGCCTGGCCCGCCAGGCCGCCGGCTCCGTCGTCGCCCAGCTCGGCGAGACGGTCGTCCTCTCCGCGACCACTGCCGGCAAGCAGCCGCGCGAGTCGTTCGACTTCTTCCCGCTGACGGTGGACGTCGAGGAGCGGATGTACGCCGCGGGCCGCATCCCCGGCTCGTTCTTCCGCCGCGAGGGCCGGCCCAGCGAGGACGCCATCCTCACCTGCCGGCTGATCGACCGGCCGCTGCGCCCGTCGTTCGTCAAGGGCCTGCGCAACGAGGTCCAGGTCGTCGAGACCGTACTGGCGCTCGACCCGCAGCACCCGTACGACGTGGTGGCGATCAACGCCGCCTCGATGTCGACCAAGCTGTCCGGCCTGCCGTTCTCCGGCCCGATCGGCGCGACCCGGGTCGCGCACGTCGACGGCCAGTGGGTCGCCTTCCCGACCCTGGAGGAGCTGGAGCGGGCCACGTTCGACATGGTCGTGGCCGGCCGCACCCTGGCGGACGGCGAGGTCGCGATCATGATGGTCGAGGCCGAGGCCACCCCGAACGCCGTGACCCTGATCTCGGGCGGCGCGACCGCGCCGACCGAGGAGATCGTGGCCAGCGGCCTGGAGGCCGCCAAGCCGGCCATCCGCGAGCTGTGCCGGGCGCAGAGCGAGCTGGCCGAGGTGGCCGCCAAGCCGGTCGCCGAGTTCCCGATCTTCCTGGACTATCAGGACGACGCGTACGACGCGGTGGCCGAGGTGGCCCGCGCCGAGGTCGCCGAGGCGCTGAAGATCGCCGGCAAGGCCGACCGCGAGGAGGCCCTGGACCGGATCAAGGCCAAGGTCGCCGAGGAGCTGACCGGCCGGTTCGAGGGTCGCGAGAAGGAGCTCTCCGCCGCGTTCCGTTCGCTGACCAAGTCCGAGGTCCGCAACCGGGTGCTGCGCGAGCAGGTCCGCATCGACGGCCGCGGCCCGCGTGACATCCGTCCGCTGACCGCCGAGGTCGGCGTGCTGCCGCGGGTGCACGGCTCGGCGCTGTTCGAGCGCGGCGAGACCCAGATCCTGGGCGTCACCACGCTGAACATGCTGCGCATGGAGCAGATGGTGGACACGCTGTCCCCGGAGAACCGCAAGCGCTACATGCACAACTACAACTTCCCGCCGTACTCGACCGGTGAGACCGGCCGGGTCGGCTCGCCGAAGCGGCGCGAGATCGGCCACGGCGCGCTCGCCGAGCGGGCGCTGATCCCGGTGCTGCCCTCGCGCGAGGAGTTCCCGTACGCCATCCGGCAGGTCTCCGAGGCGCTCGGCTCCAACGGCTCCACCTCGATGGGTTCGGTCTGCGCCTCGACGCTGGGCCTGCTCTCGGCCGGTGTGCCGCTGAAGGCGCCGGTCGCCGGCATCGCCATGGGCCTCATCTCCGACGAGGTCGACGGCAAGACCCAGTACGTGACGCTGACCGACATCCTCGGTGCCGAGGACGCGTTCGGCGACATGGACTTCAAGGTCGCCGGCACCCGTGACTTCGTCACCGCGCTCCAGCTCGACACCAAGCTGGACGGCATCCCGTCGGACGTGCTGGCCGCCGCGCTCCAGCAGGCGCACGAGGCCCGGCAGACCATCCTCGACGTGATGCAGCGGGCCATCGAGGCGCCGGCCGAGATGTCGGACTACGCCCCGCGGGTGACCACCGTCAAGATCCCGGTCGACAAGATCGGCATGGTGATCGGCCCGAAGGGCCAGACCATCAACGCGATCCAGGACGAGACCGGCGCCGAGATCTCCATCGAGGACGACGGCACGATCTACGTCGGCGCCACGAACGGCCCGTCCGCCCAGGCCGCAGTCGACCGGATCAACGGGATCGCCAACCCGACGCTGCCCAAGGCCGGCGAGCGGTTCCTCGGCACCGTGGTGAAGACCGCCGCGTTCGGCGCCTTCATCTCGCTGCTGCCGGGCCGTGACGGCCTGCTGCACATCTCCAAGGTGGGCGACGGCAAGCGGGTCGAAAAGGTCGAGGACTACCTCAACGTCGGCGACAAGGTCGAGGTGGAGATCGCGGACATCGACGCCCGCGGCAAGATCTACCTGGACAAGGTCCGCCCGGAGGGTGCCGAGGCGCCGGCCGCCGCCGAGGGTGGCGACCGTCCGTCCGGCCGGGACCGCGGCGGCGACCGCGGCCCGCGTGACCGGGGCGACCGGGAGCGTCGCTCCGAGGGTGGCGAGCGCCGCTCCGAGGGTGGCGAGGGCGGCGGCGAGTCCCGTCCGCGTCGCCGGACCCGGCACAGCTGATCCACCGACCGGCCCGGGTGACGTCCGCGTCACCCGGGCCGGCCCACGGCTCCAGGTCGCCTGCGCGAGCTGGAGCCGTCGTACGTCCCGCCGTTCCTCGTCATCCGGAGAGCAGGTTTCTCGTGAGTTCGTCAGGCGCCTCGACGGGACGGGGGGTGGCGCCGGCCGGCTCGGCGGCCCGCGCGGTCACCCGTACGCTCAGCGACGACCCGCTCGGCGGCACCGTCCGCCGTACCGTGCTGCCCAGCGGGCTGCGGGTGCTCACCGAGGCGATCCCGGCGATGCGCAGCGTGTCGTTCGGCATCTGGGTGGCGGTCGGCTCGCGCGACGAGACCGGCACGCAGGCCGGCGCCGCGCACTTCCTGGAGCACCTGCTGTTCAAGGGCACCAACAAGCGCAGCGCGCTGGAGATCTCGGCGCAGATCGAGGCCGTGGGCGGCGAGACCAACGCCTTCACCACGAAGGAATACACCTGCTACTACGCGCGGGTGCTGGACGAGGACCTGCCGCTGGCCATCGACGTCATGTGCGACCTGGTCGCCGACTCGGTGCTGGCCCCGGCCGACGTGGAGACCGAACGCGGCGTCATCCTCGAAGAGATCGCCATGCACGACGACGAGCCCGGCGACGAGGTGCACGACCTGTTCGCCCGCGCCGTCTACGGCGACCACCCGCTGGGCCGGCTCATCTCCGGCACCGAGGAGACGGTCACGCCGATGACGCGGCGGCAGATCCAGGGCTTCTACCGCCGTCGCTACACCGCGCCGCAGATCGTGATCGCCGCCGCCGGGAACCTCGACCACGCCGCAGTGGTCAAGCTGGTCCGGCAGGCGCTGCGCGGCACCCCGCTGGACACCGACCCGGCGTCGCCCGCGCCGCACCGGTCGGCCACCCCGGCGGTACGCACCAAGCCGGCCACCACGCTCGTCGAGCCGAAGGAGACCGAGCAGGCGCACGTCATCCTCGGCTGCCCGGGGATCGACCGCACCGACGACCGGCGGTTCGCCCTCGGCGTGCTGAACAACGTGCTCGGCGGCGGCATGTCCAGCCGGTTGTTCCAGGAGATCCGGGAGCAGCGCGGCCTGGCGTACTCGGTCTACTCGTACGCCAGCCAGTACGCCGACAGCGGCGTGTTCGCCGTCTACGCCGGCTGCGCGCCGGGAAAGGTCGACGAGGTGCTGGACCTGACCCGCGCGGAGATGGCGCGGGTGGCCGCCGAGGGGATCACCGAGGCGGAGCTGGCCCGGGGCAAGGGGATGAGCAAGGGCTCGTTCGTGCTCGGGCTGGAGGACACCGGCTCGCGGATGAGCCGGCTCGCCAAGGGCGAGCTGCTCTACGGCAACCTGATGCCGGTGGACGACCTGCTGTCCCGGGTGGACGCGGTGACGCTCGACGACGTGAACGCGCTCGCCGCCGACCTGCTCGGCCGGCCGATGTCCCTCGCCGTGGTCGGCCCGTTCGACTCCGGCAGCTTCGCGGCCACGAGCTGAGCGACCCACCGGTCCGCCGGATCCCGTGCCGGGCGCTGGGATAGGTTGTGGGCCGTGACTGAGCAGCAGAGGACGGCGGCCCGGGTCGGTGTGCTGGGCGCCCGGGGCCGGATGGGCATGGAGGTCTGCAAGGCGGTCGACTCCGCCGCCGACCTGGAACTGGTCGCTGCCGTCGACCAGGGCGACGACCTGGACGCGGTGGCCCGGGCGGGTGCCGGGGTGGTCGTCGACTTCACCACCCCCGACGCGGTCATGGACAACCTGCGCTGGTGCGTCGAGAACGGCGTGCACGCGGTGGTCGGCACCACCGGCTTCACCGAGCAGCGGCTCGCCGAGGTGCGGGACCGGCTCGCCGACCGGCCCGGCGTGGGCGTGGTGATCGCTCCCAACTTCGGCATCGGCGCGGTGCTGATGATGCAGTTCGCGGCGCGCGCCGCCCGCTACTTCGAGTCGGTCGAGATCGTCGAGCAGCACCACCCGCGCAAGCTGGACGCGCCGAGCGGCACCGCCACCCACACGGCCCGGCTGATCGCCGCGGCCCGCGCCGAGGCCGGTCTGGGGCCCGCGCCGGACGCCACCCGCGACGAGGTGGCCGGCGCCCGCGGCGCCGACATCGACGGGGTACGCGTGCACGCGGTACGCGCCACCGGCCTGGTCGCCCACCAGGAGGTGCTGTTCGGCACCACCGGTGAGACGCTCACCATCCGGCACGACTCGTACGACCGGGTGTCGTTCATGCCCGGCGTGCTGCTCGCGGTCCGCGAGGTGGGTCGCCGGCCCGGTCTGACGGTCGGCCTGGACGCCCTGCTCGACTGACCGGCCGCGGTGTCCCCCGGCCCGCTGCGGGAAACCGTTTTGCCTGGTCGGGGGCGTCGACCTAAGCTGTTTCCATGATCGATTCCGGACACTCCGACCGTACCGGCCGCCGGGTGACGCTGCGCCCGGTGGACGACGGCAACTGGCGGGCCGTGGCGGACGTCGCGCCGCACGACGACCAGCGCGCCTTCGTGGCCGCGCTCGCCGCCCGCTACCTTCTTCTCACCGAACGCTCGGACGTCTGGAACTCGCTGGCCGTCTACGCCGACGAGACTGTCGTCGGCCACGTCATGTGGGGCGTGGACGACGACGAGTCGCGCTGGATCGGTGGCATGGTGATCGACGCCGCCGAGCAGGGCCGGGGCCTGGGACGCGCGACGGTGCGGACGCTCGCGGACTGGCTCGCCGAGGCGGGCCGGCCGATCCGCCTGAGCTACCACCCCGACAACAAGCCCGCCGCCGCCCTCTACACGTCCCTGGGCTTCCACCCCACCGGCGCGATGGAGGACGACGAACTGGTAGCCGAACTCCGCCCGGCCTGACCGCGCCGTCGATCATGGAGTTGACGGCGTTCCGAGAGATCCACGACGCCGTCAACCTCATGATCAACCCGTCGGGGCGGTGGGGGCCAGGGGGGACGGGGTGCGGGGGCGGGGGATCTGGGGCAGGTGGTGGGGGTGCAGGAAGGCGGGCAGGTCCTTCAGGGTGGGGTGGCCGGTGTGGTCTACCGCCGCCGACACCGGGGTGCCGGCGATGCGCAGGTCGGCCGCGCTCAGCGCGCCCAGCTCGGGGCCGGCCAGGGGGCGCAGGTCGACCCGGCCGTTCGGCACGTCGGGATAGACGCCGAGGCCGGCCTGGAGCAACAGCACGGACGCCGCCGCGGACCAGGCCTGCGGGCGGCAGGCGGCCGGGTAGGGCACCGGCCGGCCGAGCGTCGACCGGCCGTCGCCGCCGTACAGTTCGGGCAGGCGGTAGTCGAACGCCTCGGCGGCGGCGAGCAGGCCGTCGGCGAGGCGGAGCGCCGCCGCCCGGTGCCCGTCGCGGGCCAGCCCGGCGAGCACGATCGCGGTGTCGTGCGCCCAGATCGAACCGCAGTGGTACGACAGCGCGCTGAACCCGGCGTCGTCGGTGGACATGGTGCGCAGCCCGAAGCCGTCGGCCATCGAATCGGTGGCGAGTAGCGCCGCGACCTGGGCGGACTCGGCATCCGACAGCAGCCCGGTGCCGAGCAGGTGCCCGATGTTGCTGGTCAGTGAGTCCACCGGGCGCTTGTCCCGGTCCAGCGCCAGCGCGGGCTGCGGGCCGTGGCGGCCGTCGACCCAGAACGTGGACCGGAACCGCGCGGCGAGGCGGTCGGCGTATCCGCGCCAGCGGTCCGCGCCGGGGCGGCCGAACGCGTCCAGCAGGTCCGCACCGTCGGTCGCGGCCCGGTACGCGTACCCCTGCACCTCAGCCAGCACGATCGGGGGCGCGGCCAGCCGGCCGTCGCGGAAGCGCACCGCGTCGCCGGAGTCCTTCCAGCCCTGGTTGGCGAGGCCGTGGCCGGTGGTGTCGATGTACTCGACGAGGCCGTCGCCGTCGGCGTCGGCGTGCTCGCCGAGCCAGTGCAGCGCCGCCTCCAGGTGTGGCAGTAGCGGCTCGACCTGGTCGCCGGGCAGCCCCCAACGCCAGGCGTCGTGGAGCAGGCTGACCCAGAGCATGGTGGCGTCGACGGTGCCGTAGTAGGCCGGCGGCAGCCGGAGCCCCTCGTTCGGGGCGAACTCGTGCCGGCGCAGCTCGTGCAGGATCTTGCCGGGCTGCTCCCCGGTCGCCGGGTCGACGCGGGTGCCCTGGCGGCGGGCCAGTACGCGCAGCGTGCCGGCGGCCAGGTCGGTGCCGAGTGGCAGCATCATCCGGGCGGCCCAGAGACTGTCCCGGCCGAACAGGGTGAGGAACCAGGGCACGCCGGCGCCGAGGAAGACGTCCCCGGGGTGGGCGGGTTCGGCCAGCCGCAGCCCGCGCAGGTCGGCGAGGGAGCGGTCGAGCAGCCGCAGCAGGCGCCGGTCGTCGGCGGTGACCTGCGGCTCGGCCCAGCCGGGCTCGGCCGGTGCGGCGGTCACCACCGCTCGTGGGTCGGTGACGGCGAGTCGCCAGCGCAGCGTGACCGAGGCGCCCGGGTCGACGGTGACCGGCCAGCTCAGCCGCGGCGCGGCGGTCCGCTCGCCGGTGGCGTCCACCGTGGAACCTTCGCCGGTCACGGTGACGGTGAGCCCGTCGGCCGCCCACCGCACCCGGCCCGGCTCGCCGGCCTCGGTTCCCAGCGGGGCGACCGCACGGCCGACCTTGACCTGCTCGATCGGGGCGAGGTCGCAGGCCAGGTCCACGGTGACGGTGGTGTGCACCGGCTCGGTGGCGGTGGAGGACACGACGATCTCCTCGGTGAGACCGCGCGGGCCGGCCCGCCGGGTGCGCTCGACCCGGACGGTGGGGTCGGGGGTGGCGTCGCCGAGCCAGCGGGCCAGGCTGACGAAGCGGACGCTGTCCGGGCCGGTCGCGCCGTGCCCGATCGGCTCCGGCTCCCGCTCGTCGAGGCGCAGCTCGGCGCGGGAGAGCACCCGGGAGTCGGCGTGGAAGGCGCCCTGGACGCCGTGCGGACGGAGCTGGCCGGCCGCGTCGCCGAGCGCGCTGGTGGGGGCGTGCACCACACCGACCAGGTCGTGCAGCAGCGGCTGGAGGTGGCGTTCGGTCACGGGGGGACTCCTGGTACTGATCGGTGGCGGCGGACGTCTTGACAGATGGCCGCAGCGGGGTGCACAGTGCGAAACATTCCAGAAACTTTGAACGATCTAATCCTGCCCCATGGACATTGGATCGTTCAAGGTAGGCGAGAGGGATTTCGTGGGAGAAAAGGTAACGATCGCAACGGTGGCCCGGCATGCCCAGGTCAGCCGGCAGACCGTATCCAATGTGCTCAACACGCCGCACATCGTCCGCGAGGACACCCGGCGGCGGGTGCACGAGGCCATCGCCGCGCTCGGCTACCGGGCGAACCAGGCCGCCCGGCAGATGCGCACTGGCCGGTCCCGCCTCATCGCCGTCCGCATCGAACCCACTCGCGACGGCATCAACGGCTCGGTCCTCGACCGCTTCCTGCACGGCCTCACCGAGACCGCCGACGCCGCCGGCTACCGGGTCCTGCTCTACACCGCCCGCGGCGACGAGCAGGAGATCGCCACCTACGACGACCTGCTCGGCGCGTACGACCTGGACGCGTTCGTGCTCACCGGCACCAAGCACGGCGACCCGCGCACCGCATGGCTGGCCGAGCGGGAGGTGCCGTTCGTGACGTTCGGCCGGCCCTGGGACACCCCCGAGGCACACCCCTGGGTCGACGTCGACGGCGCCGCCGGCACCGCCCAGGCGACCCGGCACCTGCTCGCCGCCGGGCACCGCCGGATCGCCTTCCTCGGCTGGCCCGCCGGCTCGGGCGTCGGCGACGACAGGCGCGCCGGCTGGCGTACCACGATGGCGGAGGCCGGCCTGGACGGCGCCGCACCGGACCGCGCCACCGAGGACGGCATCGCCGAGGGGGAGCGCGAGTCGCGCGCGCTGCTCGCCCTCGACGTGCCGCCGACCGCGGTGGTCTGCGCCAGCGACTCGCTCGCCCTCGGCGCCTGGCAGGCCGCCCGGGACACGGAAGCCGATCTGGCCGTCGTCGGCTTCGACGACACCCCGGTGGCCGCCGCGGTCGGGCTGAGCAGTGTCAGCCAACCGCTCGGCGAGGCCGCCGCTCGCTGCGTCCAGCTGCTCACCGGGCTGCTCGACGGGCAGCAGCGCGACCCCCAGCTCCTGCTCCACCCCTCGCTGGTGCTCCGGCACTCGGCGTGACCCCATCCCCCACCAGGAGAAACAGATGACACCTCGGATTCTCGCCCGGGCTGCGGTGGCCGGCATCGCCGCCGTCGCCCTGCTCGGCTCCGCCGCCTGCGGCAGCGGCTTCGACGACTCGGCCGACGACGCCAAGCAGTCCAGCGGCCCGGCCAACCTGCAGATCCTGATCGGCTCGTCCGGCGAGGCCGAGACCAAGGCCGTCAAGGACGCCGCCGCCGCATGGGCCGGCTCCTCCGGCAACAGCGCCACCGTCACCCCGGCGCAGGACCTCACCCAGCAGCTCGGCCAGGCGCTGGCCGGTGGCACCCCGCCGGACGTGTTCTACGTCGACGCGGCCCGCTTCGCCGACTACGCGAGCGTCGGCGCGCTGGAGCCGTACGGCGACAAGGTGAGCAACCCCGACGACTTCTACGAGAGCCTGCGCACCGCGTTCACCTACGACGGCAAGCTCTACTGCGCGCCGAAGGACTTCTCCACCCTGGCCCTGCAGATCAACACGGACCTGTGGACCAAGGCGGGCCTCACCGACGCCGACGTGCCGACCACCTGGGACCAGCTCACCGCCGTCAGCCAGAAGATCAAGGCGAAGGGCCAGGTGGCGATCGCGCTCGGCGACACCCGGGACCGCATCGGCGCGTTCCTGGTGCAGAACGGCGGCTGGCTGATGAGCTCCGACGGCAAGCAGCCGACCGCGGACACCCCGGAGAACCTCCAGGCGCTCCAGTACGTCAAGTCGCTGCTCACCGCGGGCTACGCGAAGTTCCCCAAACAGCTTGACTCCGGCTGGTCCGGTGAGGCGTTCGGCAAGGGCAAGGCCGTGATGACGATCGAGGGCAACTGGATCAAGGGCGCGCTGCAGAACGACTTCCCGAACGTCAAGTACAAGGTGGTGCCGCTGCCGGCCGGCCCGAAGGGCCAGGGCACGCTCTCCTTCACCCAGTGCTGGGGCATCGCCGCCAAGTCCAAGTACAAGGAGCAGGCGATCAAGTTCGTCGAGGCGATGACCGCCGGCGAGCAGCAGATCGGCTTCGCCAAGGCGTTCGGCGTGATGCCGTCCCGCCAGTCGGTGCGCGACCAGTACACCGGCGCCTTCCCGGCGGACAAGCCGTTCATCGACGGCGTCGAGTACGCCCAGGGTCCGGTGAACGCCCCGAAGATGGACAGCGTGCTGCGTGATCTGGAGGCCGGTCTGCAGGGCCTGGCCACCGGCGACCCGAAGACCATCCTGTCCACCTTCGACAAGAACGCCAAGGCGGCGCTCGGCGGCTGAGGTGTAAGGAGGGGCCCCTTGTTAACAGACGGGTGTTAACAAGGGGCCCTTCCTTCCACCTCCCCCGATGAGGGAGGAGGGGAAGTGGCAACGGACACGCTCGCCTCGCCGGGCACCGCGCCGGCCGGCCGGCCACGCCGCCGTACGGGCGGCATCCGCAGCAACGAGAACATCGCCGGCTGGCTCTTCGTCGCGCCGGTGATCGTGATCCTCGGGCTCTTCCTGTTGCTGCCGATCCTGATGGCGCTCTGGGTGAGTCTCACCGACTGGAACGGGCAGGGCAGCCCGTTCACCGGCGACGTGCCGTTCGTCGGTGCCGACAACTACAGCCGGCTGTTCACCGAGGACGGCCTCGCCCGGCGCGACTTCATGACCGCCATCCGCAACAACATCTACTATGTCGGGATCGTGGTGCCGGTGCAGACCGCGCTCGCGCTCGGTCTCGCGCTGGTGGTCAACAACCGGCTGCTCAAGGGTAAGAGCTTCTTCCGCAGCGCGTTCTACTTCCCCTCGGTCACCAGCTCGGTGGCGATCAGCGTGGTGTTCCTCTTCCTGTTCGCCAACTCCGGCGCGGTCAACCGGCTGCTCGCCCTGCTCGGCATCGACGGGCCGGAGTGGTTCGCCGACGGTCGGGGTGTGCTGCACCTGGTGCTCGGCGCGTTCGGGCTGGACAGCCCGCCGGCCGCGCTCACCTCGGGCGGCCCGTTCGGGCTGAGCTGGTGGGAGTGGCTCTCCGGGCCCAGCGTGGCGATGACGTCGATCATCTGCCTGGTCATCTGGACCACCTCCGGCACGTTCATGCTGATGTACCTGGCCGCGTTGCAGAACGTCCCGGTGGCGCTCGACGAGGCCGGCATGCTCGACGGGGCGAGCCGCTGGCAGCGCTTCCGACACGTGACCCTGCCGCTGATCAAGCCCACCACGTTCCTCGTGGTCACGCTGGGTCTGATCGGCTCCTGGCAGGTCTTCGACCAGGTGTACGTGATGAGCCAGGGCGACCCGGCCAAGACCACGCTCACCCCGGCGTACCTGTCGTACCGGACCGCGTTCCGGGACTTCGACTACGGCTCCGGCGCGGCCATCTCGTTCGTGCTGTTCCTGATCATCATCCTGCTCACCCTGTTCCAGCGCCGCCTGATGGCCGACCGGGACGAGCCCCGGCGCGGCCGGTGGCGGCGGCGACGCATACCGGAGGGGTCCTGACATGGCCGTGCTGACCGACCGGCCGGCGCCCGTCGCGCGCCGCGCCGACCGCCTGCCGCGCGCCCGGGTCAACCGCTTCTTCGGGTACGCCGTCCTGATCTTCTTCGGACTGGTCTACCTCTACCCGTTCGTGATCCAGCTCGGGAACTCGTTCAAGACCGAGCCGGACGCGGCGGCGAACCCGCTCTCCCCGATCCCCGACCCGATCACCCTGGCCGGATTCGAGCGGATCTTCGCCGGCACCAACTTCCCGCTCTGGCTCGGCAACTCGGTGCTGGTCACCGTGCTGGTCACGGTCGGCCGGGTGTTCTTCGCCTCGCTGGCCGGATACGCGCTGGCCCGGCTGCGGTTCCGGGGCCGGACCGGCCTGTTCGCCGCTGTCATCGCGGTGATGGCGGTGCCCCCGGTGGTGCTGCTCATCCCGAAGTTCCTGGTGCTCAATCAGCTCGGTCTCTACGACAGCTACGCCGGCCTGGTGGTGCCGCTGCTCGCCGACGCGGCGGGTGTCTTCATCATGAAGCAGTTCTTCGAGTCGGTCCCGGTGAGCGTGGAGGAGGCGGCCCGGATCGACGGCGCCGGCCTGTTCCGCACGTTCTGGTCGGTGGTGCTTCCGATGGCCCGGCCGGCGCTGATCACGTTGACCATCCTGTCGTTCCAGGGCTCCTGGAACGAGTTCCCGCACAGCCTCGTCTCGGTGCAGGATCCGGACCTGTTCACGCTGCCGCGTGGGCTGGCCGACCTGGTCAGCGGCTCGCTCGGCAAGGGCACCCAGTATCCGCTGAAGCTCGGTGCGGCGCTGCTGGCCACCATCCCGGTGGCGGTGCTGTTCCTGATCTTCCAGCGCTACTTCGTCCGGGGTGCCAACGAGGGCGCGGACAAGGAGTGAGCGGAGGCCGGCGGTCCCGCCCCGTGCCGGGACCGCCGGCCCACCCACGACAGGGTGGACCGGCGGCCGGGCGGAAACTCATCGGTCGGCTGAGGAATTTTCCTCTGCGGTCTCCGGGACCGCCACGTGGAAGCGGAGCTGGGGGACGAGCATGTCGTCCACGTCCAGCGCCCGGGCCGCGCCGTCCGGCTCCCAGCCGGTCGAGCCGAGGAACTTCCGGGTCGCCACGTCGGCGTCGAACGTCCACGCCACCGCCCGGGTCAGCCCGTCGGCGCGCCAGTGGTCGACAGCCGCGGCGAGCAGCCGGCTGCCGTGCCCGCGCCGCCCCCACCGGGGCTCGACAAGCAGGTCCGTCACCGCCGCGACGCCCGAACCGAGCGCCTCGGCCGGCTCGTCCGGGGCGAGCGCGTCGGCGTCGGCCGGACCGGAGGCGACGAACCCCACCAGATACGATTGCGCCGCCTGTTCGACGGCGACCAGCACCCGGTGCGCGCCCGAGGGCGGCTCCTGCACCGCCGCACTCCACCGCCGCGCGAGGTACGCCTCGTCGAGGTTGTCGAGCACGTGCCGGGGCAGGATCCGGCGGTACGCGACCCGCCAGGTCGCGAGCTGGATGCGTGCGATCTCGCCGGCGTCCTCGGGACGCGCGGGTCGGACGTAGCCTGCAGCCATGGCACGTGAGCCTACGCAGGGCGAGGAGGGTGACGGTGGCGCAGGGTGCCGGGCGGACGATCACGCAGGTCGTCGCCGTGGTGGCGCTCGCCGCGGCGGTCACCGTGTTCCTCTCCGTGGCGGCGGTGCGGCACGGCTTCTTCGACCTGCAGGTCTACTACGGCGCGCTGACGTACTGGGCGCGTGACGGCGGGGAGATCTACGACTTCCTGCGCCCCGGCACGCAGTACGGCTTCACCTACCCGCCGTTCGCCGCGCTGGTGATGCTGCCGATGGCGTACCTGCCGTGGAGTGCGGCGATCGTGGTGAGCGTGACCGCGACGGTGCTGGCGAGCGCCGTGGTGATCTGGCGGCTGCTCGACCCGGTGGCCCGCCGGTCCGGCTGGACGCGCTGGTTCGCGCTCGCTGTCGCGCTCTGCCTGGCCGCCGCGTACGAGCCGATGCGCGAGACGGTCAACTTCGGCCAGGTCAACATGCTGCTGCTGTTCCTGGTGGCGGTGGACCTGCTGTGGCTGCTGCCGGCGCGCAGCCGCTGGGCGGGCGTGGGCATCGGCCTGGCCACCGCGATCAAGCTGACGCCCGGCATCTTCATCGTCTACCTGCTGGTCACCGGCCGCTGGCGGGCCGCGCTGACCACTGTCGGCACGGCCGCCGTCGCCACGCTGGTGGCCGCCGGTCTCTTCCCTGATGCCTCCCGGGAGTTCTGGACCGAGGCGCTGTGGAACACCGACCGGGTCGGTGAGCTGGCGTTCGTCTCCAACCAGTCGCTGCGCGGGGTGGTGGCCCGGCTCGACCCGCAGCACCCCAGCACGATCGCCTGGCTGGCGCTCGTACTCCTGACGCTCGTGGTGTGGGCGTGGCGTTCGCGGGCGGCGGTGGCCGCCGGCGACGAGGCCACCGGCCTGGCCCTCACCGGTGCCGTGATGTGCCTGGTCAGCCCGGTGACCTGGGTGCACCACCTGGTCTGGCTGCTGCCCGGGCTGATCCTGCTCGTGGACAACGGCATGGCGGCGCCCGCGCGCAGCCGGCGGCGCCGTCTGCTGCTGGCCGCCGCCTTGATCGGGTACGCGCTGCTGTGCAGCCGGATCGTCTGGTCCTGGGAGAAGGACTTCACCGGCGTGGACGGCTTCGTCGGCAGCAACACGTACGTGTGGATCAGCCTGGCGCTGCTGCTCGGGCTGCCGATCCGGCGCTGGCTCAGCCCGGCCGGCGGTGGGCGTCCCGGCGACGGTGTCCCGGCCGGGTCAGCCGCCGGTGGTGTACCGCAGCTCGCGGAGCAGGATCGGGGTGCGCCCGCCGGAGAGCGGCACCGGATAGGTGGACTCCTCACCGTCCGGTAGGTGCCCGGCCCGTTCGTAGAAGCGGCGGGCGCGGGCGTTGTCGGCGAGCACCCAGAGCCGGTACCCGGTCCAGCCCCGCTCGGCCAGCCCGTCGCGCGCCGCCGCGAGCAGCGTCCGGCCGGCGCCCGAGCCCCAGTGCGCCGGCTCCAGGTAGATCGCCAGCAGTTCGCCGTGCGCCGGGTCGAGGTCGCCGCGATCCTGGTTGTTCCGGTACGGCCCGAACGTGGTGAACCCGACGATCGTGCCGCCGTCCTCGGCGACGAGCGTGGTGAACGGGTGCTCCGGGTCGGCGGTGCCGAGGTCGCGGCGGCGTTGTGCCCAGGCGCGGGGGTTCAGCCGGGTCAGCACCTCCTCGGGCATGATCCCGGCGTACCCGGCCTGCCAGCCGTGGACGTGCACGCGGGCGATCGCCTCGGCGTCGTCCGGTTCCTCCCGGCGAATGGTGAGCACCTGTCCGTTCTATGCCCCGGCGGGCGATCGGTCCAGCCGCCGCTCCTGATGTCGTACCGCTGGATTAGGGTCGCCGGCGATGGCCGTACCGGAATCGCTCTCCCTCGCCCAGGCCCGCCGGGTCGCCCTGGCCGCCCAGGGCTTCGCCGACCCGGCGCCCACCGGCGTGCCCACCCGCCGCCATCTGCGCCGCGTGCTCGACCGGGTCGGGCTGATCCAGATGGACTCGGTGAACGTGCTCCAGCGGGCGCACTACCTGCCGCTCTACAGCCGGCTCGGGCCCTACCCGACCGCCCTGCTGGACACCGCTGCCTACGGCCGCCCGCGTGAGCTGTTCGAATACTGGGCGCACGAGGCGTCGCTGGTGCCGGTGGGGCTGCATCCGGCGTTGCGCTGGCGGATGGCCAAGGCCCGCGACGAGGCGTGGGGCGGGATGCGCCGGATCGCCGAGGAGCAGCCCGAGCTGGTCGCCTGGGTCCGTGACGAGGTGGCCGCCCGGGGGCCGCTGACGGCGGCCGAGATCGAGCACGACGCCCCACGGGAGACCGGCAACTGGGGCTGGAACTGGTCGGCCGTGAAGCGAGCGCTGGAGTTCCTGTTCTGGGCCGGCGAGGTCACCGCCGCCGACCGCACCAACTCGTTCGCCCGCCGCTACGACCTGCCCGAGCGGGTGCTCCCGGCCGCCGTGCTGGACGCGCCCACCCCGACCGACGCCGAGGCGCACCGGTCGCTCGTGTCGATCGCCGCCCGTGCGCTCGGTGTCGCCGCCGAACCGGAGCTGCGCGACTACTTCCGGCTCCCGGTCGCCGGGGCGCGGCGGGCGGTGGCCGAGCTGGTCGAGGCCGGCGAGCTGACCCCGGTCACCGTGCAGGGCTGGCGGCAGCCGGCCTACCTGCACGCCGACGCGCGGCTGCCCCGCTGGGTCCGCGGCAACACGCTGGTCAGCCCGTTCGACCCGCTGGTCTGGGAGCGGGCACGCACCGAGCGGCTGTTCGGCTTCACCTACCGGATCGAGATCTACGTGCCGGCGCCGCAGCGGGTCTACGGCTACTACGTGCTGCCGTTCCGCCAGGGCGAGCGCTTCACCGCCCGGGTCGACCTGAAGGCCGACCGGAAGGCCGGGGCGCTGCTGGTGCCCGCCGCCTGGATCGAGCCGGGCGCCGACCCGGGGGAGACCGCGGTGGCGCTCGCCGCCGAGCTGTACCGGCTCGCCGGCTGGCTCGGCCTGGACGCGGTCGCGCCGCCCGCCGCGGGCGACCTCGCGGGGCCGCTGGCCGCCGCGCTGGTGGGCGTGGCCGGTGTACGGTGAGCGCGTGACGAGCGTTGACCGGCCTGCCACCGCGCCCGACCCGCACACCGAGCCGCACCCGCACGGGCCCGCGCAGCCGGAGTCCGGGCCGCGGGGCGAGGCGCACGCTTACGCGTACGCCGGGCAGCCTTCGCACGCCGAGACGCACGCGCACGCTCCCGCCGGAGCGCCCGGAGCGCCCGGAGCGCCGTGGCCGGGGGGTTACCCGGCGGCGTACCAGCCGGTCGAGAGTGACCGGCTCACCCGGCTGGTGATGCGCCTGCACGCCCGCGCCCCGCGCTGGGCGGTGCCGCTCGCCGCGCTCGGCTGCGTCGGCCTCGGCGTCGCGTACGCGCTGATCAGCGACCCGACCCGCAGCGACCCGGACGCCGCACCGACCTGCCTGCTCAAGCTGACCACGGGGCTGGACTGCCCGGGCTGCGGCGGCACGCGCGCGCTCTGGTACGTGCTGCACGGCGACCTGCCCGCCGCAGCCCGGCACCACTTCCTGTTCGTCTTCGCGCTGCCGTTCCTGACCTGGCTCTTCGTGGCCTGGGCGGGCAACCGGGCGTTCGGCTGGAGGCTGCCCGAGGCCCAGTTCAGCCCCAAGGTCATCGGCGTGTTCCTGGCCGCCTGGGGGGTCTTCTCGGTGGTCCGCAACCTCCCCTGGGCCCCCTTCACCTCGCTCTACGTCTGACCGGAGCGGAGCCCTCGCGAGATCTTGGTACGAAACGGCCCCCAGAGGGGCGCTTTCCTACCAAGATCTCGCCGCGGCAGGCCGCCACGCCGACGGCTGCAACCGCGTGCCCGATTTCCACGGTGGGGGGCGCGGCCACTACAGTCGCAGGAATGCCGGAGATGGTTCAGCCCCAGGTCAAGTTGATCGCGTGGACCCAGTTCCAGGCGCCCGAAGAGGTGCCCTGGTCCACCGACGCCGACGGTGGGCAGGCGCTCGCCGAGTTCGCCGGCCGGGCCTGCTACCAGAGCTGGAAGAAGCCGAACCCGGCCACCGCCACCAACGCCGGCTACCTGGCGCACATCCTGGAGGTCGGCCACCTGAGCGTGCTGGAGCACGGCTCGGTGAGCTTCTACTTCAGCGGCGTCTCCCGCTCGTTCACGCACGAGCTGATCCGGCACCGGCACTTCTCCTACTCGCAGCTCTCCCAGCGCTACGTGCCCGAGCGGGACGCCGCGATGGTCGAGCCGTCGGTGATCGCCGACGACCCGGAGCTGCACAAGAAGTTCGTCGAGGCCACCGACGCGGCGGTGCGGGCGTACACCGAGTTGCTGGAGGGGCTGGAGGCCCGCTTCACCGACGAGCCCAACCCGACGTTGCGCCGCAAGCAGGCCCGCCAGGCGGCCCGGGCGGTGCTGCCGAACGCCACCGAGACGCGGATCGTGGTGACCGGCAACTACCGGGCCTGGCGCCACTTCGTGAAGATGCGCGCCACCGAGCACGCCGACGTGGAGATCCGCGAGCTGGCGGTGGAGTGCCTGCGCCAGCTCAAGGGTGTCGCGCCGAACGTCTTCGCCGACTTCGAGATCTCCACCCTGCCCGACGGCACCGAGGTGGCAGCGTCGCCGCACGCCGAGTGACTCGTCGCCCTTCGCCGCCGGGCCACCGGCGGCCGTCCGCTAGGTTGTGAGCATGACGCACGACCACTCCGCCGCCCCGAGCCGGGGCGCGTCGCGCCCGTTCGGGCGAGTGATGACGGCCATGGTGACCCCGTTCACGCCGGACGGCGGCCTGGACCTCGAGGGTGCCGCCCGGCTGGCCGAATACCTCGTCGACGAGCAGGGCAACGACGCGCTGGTCCTCAACGGCACCACCGGTGAGTCCCCGACCACCACGGAGGCGGAGAAGGAGTCGCTGATCCGCACCGTGGTCGAGGCGGTCGGTGACCGGGCCCGCATCGTCGCGGGGGTGGGCACCAACGACACCCGGCACACCGTCGAGCTGGCCACGCAGGCCGAGAAGGCCGGTGCGCACGGCCTGCTGGTGGTCACGCCGTACTACAACAAGCCGCCGCAGGCCGGGCTGCTGCGTCACTTCACCACGGTCGCCGACTCGACCGGCCTGCCGGTCATGCTCTACGACATCCCGCACCGCGCGGGCGTGGCGATCGCCACCGAGACGCTGGTCACGCTCGCCGAGCACGGCCGGATCGTCGCGGTGAAGGACGCCAAGAGCGATCTGCTCGCCACCGCGGAGGTGCTCAGCCGCACCGACCTGGCGTACTACAGCGGCGAGGACGCGCTCACCCTGCCGATGCTGTCGATCGGCGCGGTCGGCGTGGTCGGCACCTCCACCCACTTCACCGGCGCGCTGACCAAGCAGATGATCGAGGCGTTCGAGGCGGGCGACAACGCCCGGGCGCTCGCCCTGCACCGGCGGTTGCTGCCGCTCTACACCGGCATCTTCCGCACCCAGGGCACGATCCTGGTCAAGGCCGGCCTGGGGACGCAGGGTCGCCCGGCCGGTCCGGTGCGGCCGCCGCTCGTCGACGCCACCGGTGACGAACTGGCCCAGCTGCGCGCCGACTGCGCCGCGGCGGGCCTGCCCCTGCCCGAATGAATCAACGACACGACGGACGCCGCGCGACGGCGTCGCAGAATGAGGTGACGCGTGACCGAGGCGCACATCGAGGGTGAACTGCCCCCGCCGCTGCCCGAGGGCGGCCTGCGGATCATCCCGCTCGGCGGACTCGGCGCCATCGGCCGGAACATGACCGTCTTCGAGTACGACGGCAAGCTGCTGATCGTCGACTGCGGGGTGCTGTTCCCCGACGTCGAGCAGCCGGGCGTGGACCTGATCCTGCCCGACTTCGGCCCGATCCTGGACCGGCTGGCCGACGTGCAGGCGATCGTGCTCACGCACGGCCACGAGGACCACATCGGCGCGGTGCCGTACCTGCTCGCCCACAAGCCGGACATCCCGCTCGTCGGCTCGCAGTTCACGCTTGCGCTCGTCGAGGCGAAGCTGGCCGAGCGGCGGATCCAGCCGTACACGCTGACCGTGCGGGAGGGCGGCCGGGAACGGCTGGGCCCGTTCGAGTGCGAGTTCTTCGCGGTGAACCACTCGATCCCGGACGCGCTCGCGGTGGCCATCCGTACGCCGGCCGGCCTGGTGCTGCACACCGGCGACTTCAAGATGGACCAGCTTCCGCTCGACGGGCGGATCACCGACCTGGCCGGGTTCGCCCGGCTCGGCGCCGAGGGCGTCGACCTGCTGCTGTCCGACTCGACGAACGCGGAGATCCCCGGGTTCGTCACGCCGGAGAAGGAGATCGGCCCGGTCCTCGACTCGATCTTCGCGAAGGCCAAGGGGCGGATCATCGTCGCCTCGTTCGCCTCACACGTGCACCGGGTGCAGCAGGTCTTCGACTCGGCCGTCGAGCACGGCCGCAAGGTGGCGCTGATCGGCCGGTCCATGGTCCGCAACATGGGCATCGCCCGCGACCTGGGCCTGCTCAACATCCCGGCCGGGCTGGTGGTCGGGATCGAGGAGGCCACGAACCTGCCGCCCGAGCAGATCGTGCTGATGTCCACCGGTTCACAGGGCGAGCCGATGAGCGCGCTGGGCCGAATGGCCAGCGGCGACCACCGGCACATCACCATCGCGCCCGGCGACACCGTGGTGCTGGCGTCCTCGCTGGTGCCGGGCAACGAGACCTCGGTCTACCGGGTGATCAACCGACTGGCCCGGGCCGGTGCCGTGGTGGTGCACAAGGACGTCGCGAAGGTGCACGTCTCCGGCCACGCCCCGGCCGGTGAGCTGCTCTACCTGCTCAACGTCGTACGCCCGAGCAACCTGATGCCGGTGCACGGCGAGTGGCGGCACCTGCGGGCGCACGCCCGGCTCGGCATCGAGTCCGGCGTCGCTCCGGACCGGGTCGTGCTCTGCGAGGACGGCGACGTGGTCGACCTGGTCGAGGGCCGCGCCAGCCTGGTCGGCCGGGTCAAGAGCCGGTACGTCTACGTCGACGGCCTCGCCGTCGGCGACGTCAGCGAGTCGCTGCTCACCGAGCGCCGCATCCTCGGCGACGGCGGGTTCATCGCCGCGACGGTGGTGGTCGACTCGGTCACCGGCAAGGTGGTCGCCGGCCCGACCGTCTCCGCGAAGGGCTTCTCCGAGGACCCGGAGGCGTTCAACCCGGTGGTTCCGCTGGTCACCGAGGCGCTGAACCGGGCCGCCGCGGACGGCATCACCGACCCGCACCAGCTCCAGCAGATCGTCCGCCGCACGGTGGGCCGCTGGGTCAACGACGCGTACCGCCGTCGGCCCATGATCGTCCCGACCGTCGTCGAGGTCTGACCCGGCAGCGCCGCGCGCCGGTCCACCGTCCGCGGTGGGCCGGCGCCGTCGCTTTCCGGGTACGCCCCGACACGGCGCGTCGAAACGTGCCGCCGGCACTCATCCGATCGGCGTCCGTCTCCGTACCTCCCGATGGCCGGCGTGCCCCTGCGCCGATCGGGAGGAGCGTGGCGGATGGACCGCAGACGGATGACAGTCATCGGCGTACTGGTGGCGGCGGCCGGGTTGACGGCGGCGGTGACCGTACCGTCGTTCGCCGGTGAGGAACCCCGGCGGGCCGCGCCGGCGGCCGACGGCATCGCGCCGGAGGTCCTCGACGCGATGGGCCGCGACCTCGCGCTGACCCGCGACCAGGCGGCGAAGCGGCTGCGGACCGAGCGGTGGGCGGCCGGCACCGTCACCCGGCTGCGCGGCGAACTCGGCGCCGGCTACGGGGGCAGCTGGCTCAGCGCGGACGGCGCCACGCTCACCGTGGCGGTGGCCGACCCGGCCGGCGAGGCGCGGGTACGTGCGGCGGGCGCGGTCCCGAAGCGGGTGGCCCGGGGCGTCGCCGAGCTGGACGCGGTCAAGAGCCGGCTGGACGCGGCGGGCGCCGACGCCAGCCCGGACGTGGCCGGCTGGTACGTCGACGTGGCAGACAACACGGTGGTCGTGATCGCCCGGCCGGGCGCGGAGGCCGACG
Organism: Micromonospora sp. AB353; assembly: GCF_049538395.1. Classification (NCBI taxonomy): domain Bacteria; kingdom Bacillati; phylum Actinomycetota; class Actinomycetes; order Micromonosporales; family Micromonosporaceae; genus Micromonospora; species Micromonospora sp. AB353. The sequence goes on from NZ_JBMVFV010000003.1 coordinate 71,778, forward strand.
GCCGCCGGCTCGCCGCCGCCGCCGGGTCGAAGGCCGGGATGGTCCGGGTGCGGACCGCCGACGAGGCTCCGCGTCCGCTGTTCGACGTGCGGGGCGGCGACGCCTACCTGATCAACAACGCGGGCCGCTGCTCGGTCGGCTTCTCCGTGGTCGGCGGGTTCGTCACCGCCGGGCACTGCGGCCGGCCGGGGGACCGCACCACCGGATCGAACCGGGTCGCCCAGGGCACGTTCGCCGCGTCCTCGTTCCCGGGTGACGACTGGGCGTTCGTGCGGGTGAACGCCGACTGGACGCCACAGGGCGTGGTGACCGACTTCGCCGACGGCGGGACGGTGGCGGTGAACGGCTCCACCGAGGCGCCGGTGGGCGCGTCGATCTGCCGGTCCGGCTCCACCACCGGCACCCGCTGCGGCCTGATCCAGGCGAAGAACGCCACGGTCAACTACCCGGAGGGGACCGTCACCGGACTGACCCGGACGAACGTCTGCGCCGAGCCGGGTGACTCCGGCGGCGCGTGGCTCTCCGGCGACCAGGCGCAGGGCGTCACGTCCGGCGGATCCGGCGACTGCACCCGGGGCGGCACCACGTTCTTCCAGCCGGTCAACGAGATCCTCCAGCGCAACGACCTGACGCTCGTCACCGCGGGCGACCAGCCCGCGCCCACGCAGCCGCCGGCGGGTGGCGGCGAGACCACCCCGCCCGCAACCGCCGAGCCCACCCCGCCGGCGGACGACACCGAGTGCTCCGGGCAGGTGAGCCGCACCGGCCGGATCGCCGCCGGACGGACCCAGGTCCAGCCGGACGGGCGCTTCTACCGGGTGCCCGACGGCACCCAGGAGGCGTGCCTGTCCGCGCCGGACGGCGCCCGCATGTTGCTGGAGCTGCAACGCTTCACCGGCGGCGCGTTCCGCACCGTGGCCCGCGCGGCCACCGCCGACGGCACGGCCCGGCTGACCGCCGAGACGTCGGCCGGCGCCTACCGGTACCGCGTCGTCGGGTTGTCCGGCTCCGGCGAGTACACGCTGGCGTTCTCCGCCCGCTGACCGCCGCACCCAGACCGCGGCCCCCGATCACCACCGCCCGGTGGTCGGGGGCCGCGCCGCGTCGGCGGCACGGTTCCTCCGGGAATCACCACCGCCCGGTGGTCGGGGGCCGCGCCGCGTCCGGGTACTGCCACCTCGGTGTGGCTCAGGGCAGCGCGGCGACCGCTTCGGCGTACGCGGTGCCCGTGCGGACCGCGGCGGCCACCAGCACCGCGAGCTGCGCCGGGGCCACCCCGCAGGACAGGTCGGTGGAGACGCCCGCGGCCAGCACCAGCGTCCCGTCGCCGGGCTCGTGCACGTACGCGGCGGGCAGCAGCCGATCGTGGTTCCAGGCATTGCAGAACGCGTACGCCTCGGCGCGCCGCCCGGCCGGCAGCCGCCGCTGCGCCACCACCCGGGCGTGCAGCACGTCGCCGTCCCGGCCGAGCAGGCGGAACTGGATCGTGGCCTCGCCCCACCGGCCGGCGAGCGTGCCGTCCGGCTCAAGCGTGTACGGCTCGCCCCGGGCGTCGAGCGCGGCGGCGAGCAGCGCCGCGTCCAGCGGTGCCGGTTCCTCCGGCCCGGGCGGCAGGGGGTCGGCCGGATCCTCGGCGTCCGGCTCCTCGTCGAACTCGCTCTCGGCAGCCAGCGACACCGGCGCGGCGAGCGGCCGCTCGGCCAGCCAGGAGGCGATCCGGCCGGACTGGTGCCCGGTGCCGTTGCGGGCGTCGAAGCTGCCGGCCAGCGCCGTCGCCAGTGCCTGCAACTGCGTACCCAGCGTCGCCACGTCCACCTCGGCCGCCGGCCGGGAACCGTGCCCCGGGCGGTGGATGCGCCGCCCACCCAGCCCGGCCTCGGCGGCCAGTCCGCACAGCAGCGCGCCCGCCGCCGCGAACTCCATCGCGGACAGGTCATCGGCCGGGCGGTCCAGCTCGGGCAGCTGCTCGGTGAGGATCTCCAGCCCACGATGCAGGTAGCCGCCCAGCGCGCAGAAGCGCAGATGCGCGGCGAGCAGCGGGAACGCCGTCTTCTCGCTACGGTGCCGGCGGTATGCGTACACGTGCGCCCGGGCGGCCCGCGTCACCGCGCCGGTACGCAGCCACGGCAGCAGCCCCACGGTGAGCGCCCGTTCCGGCTGGTCGGTGCAGGCCGTCGCGCCGGCCGCCGCCGCCTGCCGCTCGCCCCGCCGGGTCGGTGGCGCCTGCGGCTCGACCCAGCCGGTCAGCGCCGGTGCCAGCGCCGCCAGTGCCGCGTCCGGCTCGCCCCAGCCGGCCAGCAGGTCGGCCCGTCGCGCCGGGGCGCACCCCGCACAGCCACCCACCGGGTCGTTCGCGTCCGCCGCCGACCAGCGCTCGTACGCCCGCCGGGCCGCCGGCTCGTCGCCGAGGTGGTCGGCGAGCCGGCAGCGCAGCTCCGCCACCGGCGCGGCGTCCTCGCCCAGCTCCCCGGCGAGCGCGTCCAACAGGGACCGGGCCTGGTCCAGGCCCACCCGGGGAGTGCCGAACGACGCCTCCACCGCCTGCCGCTGATGCCGGCGCAGCCGGGTCAGCTCGTCCGGGCGGGCGTCCAGCAGCCCGGGGTGCCCGTCCAGCGTGGCCCGCATCCGGCGGACCGGCTCCACCGCCCGCCACCGCTCGCCCCGGTGCAGGTACGCCTCGACCAGCGCGAACCGCGCCGACACCGCGGTACGCGGATCGCCGGTGGCGTCCGCCCGCGACGCGATCCGCTCCAGCTCGGCGCAGCGCTCCGCGCCGTCGGGCCGGTCCCGGGCGTCGGCGAGCGCGGCGGCCAGCCCCCTGTCGCGTGCCGTGGTCACCGGAGCGTCCCGCCGGCCAACTCGTCGACGGCGGCGGCGAGCTGGCACCCGGTGGTCACGCCACAGTCGACGAGCCGGTCGAGCTGGTGCGGCGTCACCCCGCGCTCCAGGTCGGTGGTGACCTCGCCGCACACCTGGGCGGACCCGTCGTCGGCGACGTGCACGTACGCCTTCGGCCAGAGCCGGTCGTGGTTCCACGTGTTGCAGAACGCGTGCAGCTCGGGCACGCGCTCGATGCCGAAGTGGTGCGCGACGACGGTGCGCACCTGGAGCAGCTCACCGGCCGCGCCCCGGAGGTGGAACCAGATCAGGTTCCGCTCCCAGCGGCCCACCAGCGCGCCGTCGGGTTCCTCGGCCACCGCGTACCCCCGGTGGCCGAGCACGGCGGCGATCAGCTCACCGGTCAGCGGGCGCAGTTCCTGCGGGTGTCCGGCCAGCGGACCGTCCGGACCGTCCTCGATCTCCGGCGACGCCATCGGGCATCCCTTCTGAGGCGAATAACACAAACGACGGTCCGACCCGTGCTGCGACGCGCGGACACGACCCGGAAAAGCGGCGATCCACCGGGTGCCGCCGTTACCGTGACTCTATGGCGGGCCGTACCTCTCAGGCGAGCCGGCGGCGCGGCGCGTCGCCGCGTGGCACCACGAACAACCGCGCCCGGCAACCGGCGAAGAAGGCGGCGGCGCGGAAGCCGGCGCGGCGGCGACCGGCTCCCGGGCCGAGCCCTGCCGCGTTCGTCGGCCGAGCGGTCGGCGCCGTCTGGATGGGACTTGCGCACACGGTCGGCTGGACGTTCCGGGCGGCCGGGCGGCAGGCCGCGTCCACCCGGGAGCTGGATCCGGAGCACCGCCGCGACGGAGCCGGGCTGCTGCTGTTCGGCCTGGCCATCCTCAGCGCGGTGGGCATCTGGGGCGGCGGCGCCGGGCCGGTGGGCCGGCACCTGGCCGACACCGTACGGCTGTTCATCGGTGCCATCTCGATAATCCTTCCGGTGCTGTTCATGGTCGGCGCGTGGCGGCTGATGCGGACCCCGGCCGACCCGGAGCACCGCGGTCGCGGCCTGGTCGGCTGGGGCTCGATGATGCTGGCTACCGCCGCGATGCTGCACATCGGGCAGAACCCGGTCGACGAGGTCCAGCGTGACTTCGCGGGTGGCCTGATCGGCGCGGGCGTGGGTGACCTGCTGAAGTCGGCGGTGACCGCCTGGGTGGCCATGCCGCTGCTGCTCCTGCTGCTGGTGTTCGGCCTGCTCGTGGTCACCGCGACGCCGATCAACAAGATCCCGGAGCGGCTCGGCCTGCGCGCCGGCCCGGCCGGGGCCGACGCCGACGAGGAGTTCGCCGAGGAGGAGGCACCGGCGAAGCCGGCCCGCAAGCGGCCCGCGAAGCGGATGCCGTCGCCGCTGGAGCCGCTGGATCCGGACGACGAGCTCGCCGGCGTCGACCTCCAGGAGACGCTTGTCCTGCCGCGCAAGCCGCCGAAGGTGCCGGCGAACCGCAAGCCGGTCGAGCCGCCGGAGCACTCGCCGCTGCCCACCCGGGCCGAGCAGCTCGCGCTGACCGGGCTCGCCGGCGACTACACGCTGCCGCCGGCGAACCTGCTCGGCAGCGGCGCCAAGCCGAAGAGCCGCAGCAAGGCCAACGACGAGGTGATCGCGGCGCTGACCGGCGTCTTCGAGCAGTTCGACGTGGACGCCGCCGTCACCGGCTTCACCCGCGGCCCGACAGTCACCCGGTACGAGGTGGAGCTGGGGCCGGGTGTCAAGGTCGAGCGGATCACCCAGCTGTCCCGCAACATCGCGTACGCGGTGAAGTCGCCGGACGTCCGGATCCTCAGCCCGATCCCGGGCAAGAGCGCGGTCGGCGTGGAGATCCCGAACACCGACCCGGAGAACGTGTCGCTCGGCGACGTGCTGCGCTCCCGCGAGGCGACGAGCGACCACCATCCGATGGTGGTGGCGCTCGGCAAGGACATCGAGGGCGGCTACGTGGTGGCAAACCTCGCGAAGATGCCGCACATCCTGATCGCGGGCGCCACCGGCGCGGGCAAGTCGTCCTGCCTCAACTCGCTGCTGGTCTCCATCCTGACCCGGGCCACCCCGGACGAGGTGCGGCTGCTGCTGATCGACCCGAAGCGCGTCGAGATGACCGGCTACGAGGGCATCCCGCACCTGGTCACGCCGATCGTGACCAACCCGAAGAAGGCGGCCGACTCGCTGGAGTGGGTCGTCCGCGAGATGGACATGCGCTACGACGACCTCGCCGCCAACGGGGTCCGGCACATCGACGACTTCAACCGCAAGGTGCGCAACGGCGAGATCAAGGCGCCGCCGGGCAGCGAGCGGGAGATGCGGCCGTACCCGTACCTGCTGGTGATCGTGGACGAGCTGGCCGACCTGATGATGGTCGCGCCGCGCGACGTGGAGGACTCCATCGTCCGGATCACCCAGCTCGCCCGGGCCGCCGGCATCCACCTGGTGCTGGCGACGCAGCGGCCCTCGGTCGACGTGGTCACCGGCCTGATCAAGGCGAACGTGCCGTCCCGGCTCGCGTTCGCCACCTCCTCGCTCGCCGACTCCCGGGTCATCCTGGACCAGCCGGGCGCGGAGAAGCTGCTCGGCCGCGGCGACGGCCTGTTCCTGCCGATGGGCGCGTCGAAGCCGCAGCGCATCCAGGGCGCCTGGGTGACCGAGCGCGAGATCGCCGACGTGGTGAAGTTCTGCAAGGACCAGCGCGAGCCGGAGTTCCGCCCGGACGTGCTTGCCCCGGCGCAGGACAGCAAGAAGAAGATCGACGAGGACATCGGCGACGACCTGGACCTGCTCGTGCAGGCGGTCGAGCTGGTGGTCACCTCGCAGTTCGGGTCGACCTCGATGCTCCAGCGCAAGCTGCGGGTCGGCTTCGCGAAGGCGGGCCGGCTGATGGACCTGATGGAGACGCGGGGCGTGGTCGGCCCGTCGGAGGGCTCCAAGGCCCGCGACGTGCTGGTCAAGCCGGACGAGCTGGAGGAGGTCCTGGCCGGCCTGCGCGGCGGCGAGGACTGACGCCGCCTGCGGCAACTGTCGGCCAGTGGCAGGATGTCCTGCCCCCGGACGGCTCGGCTCGGTCGCGTGCGGCGGATTAGCCTCACGTCATGTCGATGAATGGCGGTTCCTCCTCGGCGTCGTCCTCCTCGGTCACCTTCCGGTCGCTCACCCCGTACCTGCGCGGACGGTGGGGGAGCGTCGCCCTGGCCGGGCTACTTTCGTTGCTCGGAGCCGGTCTCGCGCTGGGCCAGCCGCTGTTGACGCGTGCGGTGATCGAGTTGCTCTCCGCCGGACGCGGCGTGACGGCGTTGGTCGCACTGCTCGTGGTCGTCCTCGTCTCCGCCGCTGTCGTCACCGCCGTCCGGGACCTCGTCCTGCAGCGGACCGGGGAACATGTCGTCCGGGAGACCCGGCGGCGGCTGGCGCGGCACATGCTCCGGCTGCCGATCGCCGAGTACGACGACCGCCGCCTCGGCGACCTGCTGTCACGGCTCGGCGCCGACACCACCCTGTTGCGGGCGGTGGTGACATCCGGGCTGTTCGACCTGGCGACCGGCGCGATCCTCGTTGTCGGTGCCACGGTGGGCATGGCGCTGATCGACTGGAAGCTTCTCGCGGCCACGTTGATCGGGCTGGCGGTCGTCGTCGCGGTCGGTTCGTTCAGCGTTCGTCCGATCCGGAAGCTTTCGCGGGAGGCACAGAGCCGGGTCGGGGACATGACGGCCGCGGTCGAGCGAGCGCTAACCGCCATCAGGACCATTCGTGCGAACCGGGCGGATGACCGCGAGGCGGAGGTCATCGGTGTGCACGCTGATGCCGCCGCTGCCGCCGGTATGCGGCTGGCGCGTCATCAGGCTCTGGTGGGGCCGCTGAACTCCGTCGCCCTACAGTTCGTTCTGCTGCTCGTCCTCGGCCTCGGAGGCAGCCAGGTCGCCGCCGGCCGGATGACGGTGGGGTCCCTCGTGGCCTTCGTGCTCTTCCTCTTCTACATGTCGATGCCGCTGGCTCAGGCGATGCACGCCTACGCACAGTTACAGAGTGGCCTGGCGGCGTTGGAGCGCATCGAGGAGGTGCTCCGGATGCCGAGCGAGCGATCCGGGCCGGGGGTCGAGTTCGTACGGGACCGGCTGGTCGTGGGTCCGGTCCAAGCGGCGGTCGAGTTCGACCGGGTCAGCTTCAGCTATCCGGATGGCCCTCCCGTGCTCAGAGATGTGAGCTTCAGGGTGCCGGCGGGGACGCACACCGCGCTGGTGGGTCCGTCCGCGGCCGGAAAGTCGACGATGCTCATGCTGATCGAACGCTTCTACGACGTCGGGTCCGGATGTGTACGGGTGGGCGGGGTGGACGTGCGCTCGTTGTCGTTCACCGACTTGCGCGGTCAGCTGGGATACGTGGAGCAGGAGGCGTCCGTCCTGGCCGGAACGCTGCGGGACAATCTTCGTCTGGCGGCAGCAGACGCGGACGACGAGCAGATGATGCGCGTGCTGCGGCGGGTGCGGCTGGAAGATGTCCTTCGCCGTTCGACCCACGGGCTCGACACCGAGGTCGGCGAGCACGGAGTGCGGCTGTCCGGGGGTGAGCGCCAACGCCTCGCAATAGCCCGCAGCCTCCTGGCCGATCAGCCTATCCTGCTGCTCGACGAACCGACCAGCAATCTCGACGCGCGTAACGAAGCGCGGTTGCGGGAGACCATCGGTCGGGCCGCCGAGGGACGGACTCTCATCGTGGTCGCGCACCGGCTCTCGACCGTGGTGAACGCCGACCAGATCGTCGTGCTCGATGACGGTCGAGTGGTCGACGTCGGATCCCACGGCGAGTTGACCGACCGCAGCGGCCTCTACCGAGAACTGGCACGCCACCAGCTGCTCGTCGCGTGACCGGTCGCCCGCGCTGTCACAGCCAACCGCGACGTTGCGCCTCGACGCCGGCGGCGAACCGGGTGTCCGCCGACAACAGATCCATCACCACGCCCACATGGCGTCGTACGGTTCGAACACTCATGCCGGTCCGCCGCGCGATCGCTTCGTCCTTGAGGCCGCACGACATGAGCACCAGCACGTCATGCTGCGCCCGCGTGAGGTGGCCCTCCTCCTGCCGGTGCTCGCCCAGCGGCCGGGCCCGTTGCCAGAGCAACTCGAAGTAGTGCCGCAACGCTCGGGTCACCAGTCGTGACCGGATGAACAGGTAGGAGCCGGCCCGCAGCGGGATTACCGCAGCCCGCTCGTCGACGATGTGCAGCTCGAGGGGAACCCCGCTCAAAGCCCGCATCTCCTCCGGCGCTTCCCGCGGATCGTCGGCTGTCCCGTCAGGCAGGCTGAGCGCGGACGGGTCGTAGAGTACGCGTTTGCGCACGGGCTGGTCGCGCCGCATGGCGACGTCGCTGCGGATGGTGCTCATGATGGCGCCGTCGGTGTCGTTGACGATCGCCATCGCGTCCTCGGTCGCGGTGTTGGCCATGCCCACGGTCACGTCCAGGACCTCGTCGTCGCTCAGGACGCGGAAGGGCTGAGAGGTCGGGCCGTCAGCTCCACCGGCGAAGTAGTCACGTTGCAACTCCCGAAGCCGGTGGTGCCCGTCGAGGAGTGCGCGGTGACGCCGCGCCAGTTCTTCGTGCAGGTGCTCCAACGAGCTTTCCAACGCCACCAGCGGCTCCACCGGCCTCAGTTCCGGTCTGACCGTCCCCTGTCGACGGGCCAGGCCCCAGTCCACCAGATCCTCGACCAGGTCTCGGTCCTCGACCGGGCTCGAGCCGGTGAGGTCGACGGTCCCGTGGCTCACCAACGTCGAGTAGCCCTCGGCCAGCCGATCCGGCACCAGCCCGGCAAGCATGTCCGCGTCCGGAACCCGGCTCTCTGCTTCCCCGTGCAACATACGTCCCCCGTAGATGCAGCTTTGAGTTGTCATACAGGATCCGAGTCGGCGGTTGGCCTAAAGCTGTCAACGGCAACTCCATCCTGTTAAGGCAGGGTTACCGGCCGATACGTTACTTAAACATTGACGCGCGTACCGATTGGACCGGCGGAGGCGAGATGAACGAACTGTCGGAGTTGAGATATTCGCTGGAGTCACATCCGGTGGATGAGGAATACCTCCAGGCGTTGCACCGCGCGATGGCGAAGGTGGCCACCGAAACCTGGCGGTTGCGGGCCAACGAGGCGTGGTGCTATGTGGAGCCGCCGTCCCACTGCCGCCGTCTCCAGGGGTGGAAGCTGCACGTGTCCACGACTCTTCCCGAGGCGGCGCAGACGCTGGAGCGGGCCGCCATGGTTCTCCTCGCCGAGCAGGCGGCATTCAAGTTCGCGCGTAGCACGTCGCTGGTGGAGGAGTTGAACTCGCCGCGCTGCCCTCGAGGCAACAGCGGCAAGTTCATCACGGTCTACCCGGACGACGACAACCACTTCCGGCTGCTCGCCGAGGCCCTGCACCGGGCGACCGAGGGAATGGTGGGACCGGCCATCCTGTCCGACCGGCCGTACCGACCGGGCGGCGTGGTGCACTACCGCTACGGCGGATTCCGCGCCAACGACGTGCTCAACAGCGACGGCAGCTACTCACCCATGCTGGTGGCGCCGGACGGCACGTGGATCAAGGACGACCGGGAGGCATGGTTCAGCCCACCCGAGTGGGCGCCCCGGCCGTTCGAGGACATGCCCGAACCGAGGCCGGCGGATCGACGCGGCGGGCCGGTGAAGCTGGCCGACCGATACGTGGTGCGGAAGGCGATCCGGCACTCCAACCGCGGGGGTGTCTATCGCGCCGAGGACACGGCCACCGATGCGACGGTGGTCATCAAGCAGGCTCGTCCGCACGTCGGTGTTGACCCCTCGGGGGAAACCGCGCAGGACCGGCTGCGGTATGAGGCGCGGATGCTCGAACAGTTCGAGCCACACGGCTTCACCCCGCGCAAACTGGCCCTCTTCGCGCAGAGTGACCACATCTTCCTGGTTCAGGAGGAGATCCAGGGCCAACCGTTGCGTCACTGGGTGGAGGAACGTTCACGTCAGCGGGACGGCGGTCTCCTGGCGGCTGACGAGGTGCTCGACGTGGCGCGTCAGCTGGCCGCGGCGGTGGCCACGATCCACGGGGCGAACCTCGTGCTCCGGGACCTGTCGCCCGGAAATGTGATCATCGAGGACGACGGGCGGGTACGCCTCATCGACGTCGAGTTCTTCGCCGGTCCCGGCGACATGGTGCCCCGGGTCTACACGCCGGGCTACGGTGCGCCGGAGGTCGTGCGGACAGCGAGTTGGGGGCCGGCGTCAGGCTACCCGGCCGATCTCTACAGCCTCGGTGCGACGTTGCTCTACCTGGCCAGTTGCATGGAGCCCTACCTGCACGCCGACGAGGCGCCCGGCCGGACGGTGGGAGATCGGATCGCGACTATCCTTGCCGTCGCCCTGCCGCAGAGCGAGGCCGCGCGCCAACTCGCGCCGCTGATCGGCGGTCTCCTCACCGAGCAGCCAGGAATGCGATGGACGATCGACCGGGTCATCGACTTCCTGGATGACCCCGGGCAGGCGGTCCCCGACGTTCGGGTGCCCGAACCGGCGGGTCGCGCGTCGGAGGACGTGGTGCGGCTGCTGGTGGACGACGGCACCGCATACATCGTGGACGCGATGAGGCCTGACCAGCCCCACCTGTGGCCACCGATGGAGGCGTTGGGTGTCACCAACGATCCGTGCAACGTGCAGGCTGGCGCCGGTGGAGTGGTGGCCTACCTGGCGCGTGCGGCGGGCACTCCGGCCGCTTCCGACCTGCGTCCCGGCCTGGCTGTGGCCAGCCGCTGGCTGGCGGCGCGCCTGCGCGACGACACCCGCGTCCTGCCCGGCCTCTACTTTGGCCGCTCGGGTGCAGCCTGGGCGCTGCACAGTGCGGGGGCGGCGTTGGACAACCCCGATCTCGTCGCTCAGGCTGCCCGCTACGCCAAGCTGGCCCCGGTCCGGTGGCCTAATCCGGACATGACGCACGGGACTGCCGGCCTGGGGATGGCGCAGTTGTACTTCTGGTCGGCGACCCAGGACCCCGACTTCAGGCAGCGGGCGAAGGCCGCCGCTGACGGCCTGGCAGACGCCGTGGTGACGGGCCCGGACGGGGTGCGCTGGATGGTGCCGGAGTCGTTCGACTCGGCGCTGGCCGGGCTCACGCACTTCGGGTACGCGCACGGAGTCGCGGGCATGTGCCACTTCCTGCTCGTGGCCGCGCACGCCCTGAACGACGACAGGTACCTGGAACTGGCCCGCGCGGGCGGCGACCTGCTCGCCTCGGTCGTGGAGTGGGAGGGCCCGGCCGCCCTCTGGCCCAGTGGAGACGCCGCCAAGCGGGAGGCCGGCATCGACCCCGGCATCACCTGGTGGTGTAGCGGATCCGCCGGAGTCGGCGCCTTCCTGCTCCGCCTCTGGCGGTCAACCGGGGACGCCCGCTACGAGGAACTGTTGCGGGGCGCCGCCGTCGCGCTGCGCCGGGACAAGTGGTTCCTGACCCCGGTGGCGTGTCACGGTCTCGCCAGTAGCGGCGAGCTCCTGCTGGACATGGCCGCCGCATTCGGCGACGACACCTATCGCGAGTGGGCTGAGGAAATCGCCGCATGTATTCACGCTCGCAATGTGTACCACCGCGGGCGCATGGTTGTCCCGGGCGAGTCGGGCCGGGATATAACAATCGGATTCAACGTCGGGCTGGCGGGTGTTCTCGCATTCCTGCATCGCCTCCGAAATGGTGGAGAGCGAATGTGGATGCTGGATGGTCTGCTGCCGGACCAAACCCCGGAAAGGAGGAAGTAATGGGGAACGCACTGCTTGAGCGGGAGTACGTCGTCGACGACGTGCAGGCGCTGCAGGAACTGGCGGAACTCGACCCGTCGGTAGGCATCGCGGCGGCCGGGTGCTGCTGCATGGTCAGCGCACTGTGCGGCTTGGCGAGCGTCTACAGCTGGGTCACCTGCGGCACCTGCACGAACACCGACAACTGAGGAGGCGGGAATGAGCGCACGATTCGATTGGCCGGAAGCGGCCATCGAACTCGAGGTACTCGAGCAGATGCCCGAGACCGAGCACCTGAACCTGCGGGCGTCGGCGACCTGCTGCGACCCGTGGCTGTCCGTGGTCACCTGCTTCGGCTGCACCATCTCGCGATAGGGGAGGCGATCCATGAGCTACGACGTGGACGCACTGCAGGAACTGCCGGAGGACGGCGTCGGCACCCGGGCGGAGGGATGCTGCGTGGCGGGCTCCTTCATCACCTGTGACACGTGCACGTTCCTGTGCAGCAAGGACAGCGTCTGACCGAGGTCGGACGCGTAGGGACGGGCCGTCGGGGCTGCCGGCGGCCCGTGCCGCGCGTCCACCCGATCAGCTGAACAGCTTCAGCCCGATCACACCGGCCACCACCAGCAGCAGGCAGGCCACGCGCGGCAGGTTGACCGGCTCGCCGAGCGCGAGCATCCCGACCAGCGCGGTACCCACCGCACCGATGCCGACCCACACCGCGTAGCCGGTGCCGACCGGGATGTCGCGCAGCGCGTACGCCAGGCCGGCCATGCTGCCGACCAGGGTGACGGCGAAGACGGCGGAGGGGAGCGGACGGGTGAAACCGGCGCTGCGATCAAGCGCGATCGCCCACGCGGTCTCCAGGAGTCCGGAGATCACCAGCACGATCCAGGCCATGGGACATCACCTCTGACGGGCGGGCCCGGCGCGGAGCGGGCCGGGCGGCGGTTGGGTCACGCGGGGCGTCTTGGCCTGACCGGGTACGCCCACCACTCGTCCGGGACGGCCCGCGGGCCGTCGTGGCCGACGGTAGCACCGGGCGGGCCGGACCGGCGGCGGGGTGAGAAAGCCCACCATGAGTGGAGTTGACGTCAACTTCAAGTTGCAGGATGGATGTCATGACCCTGCTCTTCTCCGACGACGACGTCGCGGCCGCCGTGGACGCCCCGCTCACCGTCGCGGCCATGCGGGACGCGCTGCTGGCCGCGCACGCCGGGCGGCTCATCGCCCCGCCCCGGGCGTCCGCGCCGCTGGGCGGGGGCCGGATGGTGCTCACCGCCGGGCACCTCACCGGGCAGTGGTACGGCTTCCGCTCGTACGACACGTTCGGCCACCCGGAGAGCGGCCAGCTCGTCGTGCTGCACGACGCGAGCACCGGCGCGGTACGCGCCATCGCCGTCGGCGAGGAACTCGGCTCCCGGCGTACCGGAGGACTCGGTGGCGTGGCGGTGGACGCCCTGGCCCGCGCGGACGCCGCCACCGTCGGCGTGGTGGGGTCCGGGCGGCAGGCGTGGACCCAGGTCTGGGCCGCGGCGGCGGTCCGGCCGCTGCGCGAGGTGACCGTGTACAGCCGCTCGGCGGCCCGGCGGGACGCGTTCGCCGCGCGGGTCCGTGCCGAACTGGGCGTGCCGGCCCGCGCCGTCGGCTCGGCCGCCGCCGCGGTACGCGACCGGGACGTCGTGGTGCTCGCCACCACCAGCACCGTCCCGGTGCTCGACGCCGCCGACCTGGCCCCCGGCACCCACGTCAACACCGTCGGCTTCAAGCAGGTCGACAGGCACGAGTTCGGCACCGACCTGCTCGACGCCGCCGACCTGCTGGTCACCGACTCACCCGGGCAGGCCGCCGCGTACGTCCCGCCGATGCTCGCCGCCGTCGAGCCGTACGCCGGGCGGTTGCGCGACCTGGGCGCGGTGCTGGCCGGCGCGGCTCCCGGCCGGACCACCGCGGACCAGATCTCGGTCTTCTGCTCCACCGGCCTGGCCGGCACGGAGGTGTTCCTCCTCGATCGGCTGGCCCGGGTGGCCGTGTCCGCGCGCTGACCCTGGCCGGACGGGTGCGCGGCGCACCGGAACCGGCCCGGTACCCTCGGATGGTGTCTGCCTCCTCCTCCACCCCGCGATCCGACGGGCGCCGCGTCGCCCTGCTGACCCTCGGCTGCGCTCGCAACGAGGTCGACTCGGAGGAGCTGGCCGCCCGGCTGCACGCCGACGGATGGCAGGTCACCACCGACGGCGAGGGCGCCGACGTGGTGGTGGTGAACACCTGCGGGTTCGTCGAGAAGGCCAAGCAGGACTCGATCCAGACGCTGCTGGCGGCCGCCGACACCGGCGCGAAGGTCGTCGCCGCCGGGTGCATGGCCGAGCGGTACGGCCGTGAGCTGGCCGACAGTCTCCCCGAGGCGCAGGCCGTGCTCAGCTTCGACGACTACCCGGACATCGCCGCCCGCCTCGACTCGGTGCTCGCCGGCGAGGCGATCGGCGCGCACACCCCCCGGGACCGGCGGGAACTGCTGCCGCTGACCCCGGTGAAGCGCCGCGACGCGGCGGTGTCGCTACCCGGGCACGGCACCCCGGCCCGGGTCGCACCGGAGACCGACGCGCACACCCCGGCCCACCTGCGGCAGGTGCTGCGGCACCGGCTCGACACCGGCCCGGTGGCCTCGCTGAAGCTCGCCAGCGGCTGCGACCGGCGGTGCGCGTTCTGCGCCATCCCGGCGTTCCGGGGCGCGTTCGTCTCGCGTACCCCGGACGAGCTGCTCGCCGAGGCCGAGTGGCTGGCCAAGACCGGCGTCCGCGAGCTGGTGCTGGTCAGCGAGAACTCCACCTCGTACGGCAAGGACCTGGGTGACCCCCGCGCGCTGGAGAAGCTGCTGCCGCAGCTCGCCGCGATCGACGGGATCGTGCGGGTCCGTGCCAGCTACCTCCAGCCCGCCGAGACCCGGCCCGGCCTGGTCGAGGTGATCGCCACCACGCCCGGCGTGGCCGCGTACTTCGACCTGTCGTTCCAGCACTCCAGCGAGCCGGTGCTGCGCCGGATGCGGCGCTTCGGCTCCACCGACCGGTTCCTGGAACTGCTCGCCTCCGCCCGCGCGCTGGCGCCGGACGCGGGTGCGCGCAGCAACTTCATCGTCGGCTTCCCCGGCGAGACGAAGCAGGACGTGGCCGAGCTGGTCCGGTTCCTGACCGAGGCGCGGCTGGACGCGATCGGCATGTTCGACTACAGCGACGAGGACGGCACCGAGGCCGCCGGACTCACCGGCAAGGTCTCCGCCGCCACGATCAAGCGGCGGTACGACAGGCTCAGCGCGCTGGCCGACGAACTCTGCTCGCAACGCGCCGAGGAGCGCCTCGGCGCGACGGTGGAGGTGCTCGTGGACTCGATCGCCGACGGCGTGGTGGAGGGGCGGGCCGCCCACCAGGCGCCCGAGGTCGACGGCTCGACCACGCTCGTGGCGCCGGTCGGCGGCGGCGTCGATCTGGCCGCGCTGCGCCCCGGTGACCTGGTCCGGGCCACTGTCACGGCGACCGAGGGCGTGGATCTGGTAGCCGTACCGGATGAGATGATCTCGGCGGCGCCCGGCGCGGTACGGTGACGGCGGGCCCTGATGGAGCGGGGAAGCCACGTGGGGCGATGCGGGACATGACGGGAGCGGAGTCGACGGCCGCTGCCCCCGTACCGCTGTTCAACGCGGCGAACGTGCTCACCGGTGCGCGCCTGATGCTGGTGCCGGTCTTCGTGGCCACCGTGATCGCCTCCGGCATGAGCCACGCGGGCTGGCGGATGACGGCCTGCCTGATCTTCGTGGTGGCCTCCGCGACCGACCTGGTCGACGGCTGGATCGCCCGCCGGTACGAACTGGTCACCTCGCTGGGCAAGGTCGCCGACCCGATCGCCGACAAGGCGCTCACCGGCGCCGCTCTGCTGCTGCTCTCCGTCTACGACCGGCTGCCCTGGTGGGTGACGGTGGTGATCCTGGCCCGTGAGCTGGGCATCACCGGGTTGCGCTTCTGGGTGATCCGGCACGGCGTGATCGCGGCCAGCCGGGGCGGCAAGGTCAAGACGGCGCTGCAGATCCTGGCGATCACCTGGTACCTCTGGCCGATGCCGGAGGCGCTCGCCGCGGTCGGCCCGTGGATCATGGGCGCGGCCGTGGTGGTCACCGTGGTCACCGGGTTCGACTACATCGCCCAGGCTTTGCGGCTGCGCCGCCCGGCCCGTTGAGCCGGGCGGACGAGTAAGCCGGCGTGGGGCGGGAAATGGGGGCGGGCATGGACACCGACGCGAGTAACCAGCGGCCCGCCGGCAGCCCGGCGGCCGCCGTCGTGCACCGCCTGCACGAGTGCGGCGAGACGCTGGCCACCGTCGAGTCGTTGACCGGCGGCCTGCTCGCCGCCGCGATCGTGGAGATCGCCGGGGTCAGCTCGATCTACCGGGGCGGCATGGTGGTCTACGCCACCGAACTCAAGGCGACGCTCGCCGGCGTACCGGAGGACCTGCTGGCCGACCGCGGCCCGGTCGACCCGGACGTGGCGGCCGCACTGGCCGAGGGTGGACGGCAGCGCTGCGGCGCCGACTGGGGCCTGGCCACCACCGGCGTGGCCGGTCCGGAACCGCAGGACGACAAGCCGGTCGGCCTGGTCTACGTGGCGGTCGCCGGACCGGACGGCACCGAGGTGCGCCGGCTCGACCTCGAGGGCGGCCGCGACCACATCCGCTCGGCCGCGGTGATCGAGGCGCTGCGGCTGCTCGCCGACCGCATCCAGCTCCCCGCCGACACCGCCGCCGAGGCGGCGGGGGCCGGCCGCCGGTGAGCCCGTGCGGCGCCGACACGCCCGGCGACGGGATCGCCGGACCTGTCGATCCGCCCGGATTTTCAGAGGCGGGGTGGGATGTCGTCGTGGCGACCAACGGGTACGGTTGCGGGAAGGCTCCGGCGGTCGCCGTCGGCGCTGGAGCGGTCCACCGCGTCCGGCGCGACGCGGTCCGGCCGGAGATGGTGGTCCCGTTCAGGGGGAGGTGCGATGGTCCTGCTACGCCGGGTGATCGGTGACGCGCTGCGAGCACGCAGGCAAGGGCAGCACCGTACCCTCCGCGAGGTCTCCTCCGCCGCCAACGTCAGCCTCGGCTACCTCTCCGAGATCGAACGCGGCCAGAAGGAACCCTCCAGCGAACTGCTGGCCGCGATCTGCGACGCGCTCGGCGCCCGCCTGTCCGAGCTGCTCCGCGAGGTGAGCGACACCGTCGCCCTGGCCGAGCAGATGCCCGGCGTGCTGGTTCCGGTGGCCGACGAGCCGGCCTCGGTGACGCCGGCGGCCGTCCGCAAGGCGACGAACAGGAGTGTCCGGCAGGTCACCTCCGACGGCGGGGTCGCCGTCCAGGTCCGGCAGGACTCGCCGCTCAAGGCCACGCTGCGCAGCACCCGCGTACGCCCCGCCGAACGGGATGTGGTCTGCGCCGCCTGACCCCGGCTGTCACGTCGTGGGCAGTGCTGGCGTCCGCGTCGTACTGTTGATCAGGAGCGTACGGGTGCCGGAGTGGCGTCCGGCTGGGACGATGTAGGCGCGACGCTACTGAGGGGACGAGGCGGAGATGGCGAACCCGTTCGTCAAGGGTTGGAAGTACCTGATGGCGCTCTTCGGCGCGAAGATCGACGAGCACGCCGATCCGAAGGTGCAGATCCAGCAGGCCGTCGAGGAGGCACAGCGCCAGCACCAGGCGCTGGTGCAGCAGGCGGCCGCGGTGATCGGCAACCAGCGCCAGCTGGAGATGAAGCTGTCCCGGCAGATGACCGAGGTGGAACAGCTCCAGGGCAACGCTCGGCAGGCGCTCGCCGTGGCCGACCAGGCCCGGGGCCGGGGTGACGAGACCGAGGCCGGGCGCTACGAGCAGACCGCCCAGATGCTGGCCACCCAGCTGGTCTCCGCCGAGCAGGCGCTGGAAGACCTCAAGACCCTGCACGACCAGGCGCTCGGCGCGGCCGCACAGGCCCGCAAGGCGGTCGAGAACAACTCGATGATCCTCCAGCAGAAGCTGGCCGAGCGCACCAAACTGCTCAGCCAGCTCGAGCAGGCCAAGATGCAGGAGAGCGTGGCCCGCTCGCTGGAGTCGATGTCGTCGCTCACCGCGCCCGCCACCACCCCCTCGCTGGACGAGGTCCGCGACCGGATCGAACGCCGCTACGCCACCGCGATGGGCCGCGCCGAGCTGGCCGGCAACTCGGTCGAGGGCCGGATGCTGGAGATCCAGAAGGCCACGCTCGACTCGGCCGGATCGGCGAGACTGGAACAGATCCGGTCGAGCATGGCCGGCGAGCAGCTCGGCAGCCGGTCCGAGACCCCCGCCGTGGGGCAGCCGGCCGACCCGGCCGCCGCCGCCCGGCTCGACGAGATCCGAGCCAGCATGAGCCGGGAGCGTGGCACCGGGGAGACCACGACCGGCTGACGGAGGGGCGGACACGATGGTGGACGAACGGGCCCGGCACTTCCGCAGGCTGCGCAGGCTACGCAACTCGGCGCGGCGGTGGAGCGTACTGGCCGGAGGACTCGGCGGTGCCGCCGCGGTGCTGACTCCGTACGCCGGACTGGGCCTGGCGGACGCGGCCTGGGCCGGCGCCGCGGGCAGCGCGATCGCGGTGGCCGCCTGGCGCTGGGTCGACCACCGGGCGCTGGCCGCCGTGCCGCCACCGCCCGCCCTGGACCCGGCCGAGGCCGCCGCCCGCTCCCGCGCCCGGCTGGTCGCCGCCGTCGAGCGGCTCCCAGTCGGGCCGGGCGTCGTGGCCGAGGTACGCCGGGTCCGCTCCCGCCTCGCGCTGCGCGGTACCGCCGCGGCCGAGCCGTGGGCCCGGCTGGACCGGGCCGCGCTCACCCTGGCCGGGCTGGCCGGACGGCTGACCGGGCTGGCCGAGCCGGCGGTCCGGGAGGCGGCCGAGGCCGACCGGTCCCTGCGTGAGCTGGCGAACCGGGTGGCGGGCGTGGAACGCGCGGCGAAGCTGACCCCGCAGAGCCAGCTGAACGAGGTGCACGCCACGCTCGTGGCCCAGTTGGAGGACGGGGTGGCCGCGTACGAGCGGCTGGTGGTGGCCGCCGCCGGTTACGTGGCCGAGGACGCGCGCCCGAACACCGAGCACCCGTCCGCCGCGCGCCTGACCGAGGCCACCGACCTGCTGCACGGCGTAGCCTCCGCCCTGGCCGAACTCCGCACCCCCCTCCGCGCCCCCTGACAGCCCTCGCTGCCTCGGCTGCCCTTCTCCGGCCCTGCTCCCGGCCCTCCCCGTTGATCAAGGGGTTTGTGTCCTCCCGCCGCCCGGCTCCCGACACAAACCCCTTGATCACCGACCCGAGCGCCCTCGATCAGCCCGCCCGACCTGCGCGATCACCGGAGTGGAGCGGGGCCGAACACCCGGGGGAGCGGGCGCCTCGACTGGGTGATCATGAAGTTGGCGGGGATGTTGATCTCTGGAACTGCCGCCAACTTCATGATCGACGCTGAGGGGAGGGGGAGGGCGGGGTGCGGGACGGGCTAAACAGGGGTTGTGGTGGGGGTGGAGGGGGTCCAGGGGGACGTGCCTACGACGTTCGTCGCACGTACCCGGTAGTGGTAGGTCATTCCTCGCGCGAGGCCGGTGTTGGTGAAGCCTCGGCCGGTCACGTGGAACGTCGCCGGTTCGCGGGTGAAGGCGGCGTCGGTGGCGCGCTGCACGACGAACCCGGCGCCCGGTCCGGCCGGCGTCGGCGCCGACCAGGTCACCGTCACGCTGGCGGTGTCCGGCCCGGACACGCTCGCGGTGACGCTCACAGCGCTCGGTGCGACCGGCCGGGCCGGTGTGGTCACCGTGGCCACGGTCGACCAGGGTGAGGCGGCGCCCAGGTACGTCGTGCGTACCCGGTAGTAGTACGTGGTGTCCGGCGCGACCGCCGGGTCCACATGGGACTCGCCCACGGCGATGGCAGTGGTGCCCGGCCCGCTGGTGAACGTCGGGTTGGTGGCCCGCTGCACGTCCACGCCTGTCGCGAAGGAGTGGTTGGCCCAGCGCAGCGCCACCCGCAGCGGCCCGGTCGGTGGCAGCACCGCTGTCACCCGGGCGGGCGCGGACATGTGCACCGCCGCCGGTACCGCGTTGGACCAGGACGAGCAGCTCACCGCGTTCTCGGCGCGGATCCGGTAGTGGTAGGTGACGCCGGGCGTGACGGTGGCGTCGGTGTACCGGGTGGCGGTGGCCGCCACCGTGATCTCGGTCAGGCCGGTGGTGAAGGTGCTGTCGGTGGCGCGTTGCAGCCGGTGGCTGGTGGGTACGGGCCGGCTGCCGTTGCCGGTCCAGGTCAGCGCGATGGCGGGGAGCGCGGTGGCGCTGCCCGGTGCCGGGGTGGCGGTGAGCCCGGTCGGCGCCTTGGGTGCCACGCGCACCACCAGCGGTCGGCTCATGCCCTGGTCGCGGAGTCCGGCCGAGCGGGTCTGCCAGCGGTACTCCCAGCCGAGGTTGACCAGCTGGTTGACCACGACAGCGGGGCGGCCGTCGACGGGGCTGACCGGGCCGGCGTCCAGCCGTGCGCCGGCCGGGCGGCTCGGGTCGAGCAGCCGTACGCTGTCGCCGATCTTGAACGGCAGGGCTGGTGGTACGGGACGCAGCGCCACCACGACGTCCTCCCGGGGGTTGACCCGGACGGTGTCCTTCCAGCCCAGTTCGCCCGGGTCGGGCGGGCGGACCGTGCCGTCCCAGCCGACCCGGTTGACGATCTGCACGTCGCAGCCCTCGATGTGGACGGGATGGGTACGCGGGGCGTCGCCGACGATCCGCCAGAGCTGGGTGCCGTCGCCGGGCGCACCGACCGCCACCGCCGGGTCGGTGGCGTGCAGCACCTCGGTGGCCGGTTCGGCCGGGCCCAGCGGCAGGGTGGCCGGGGCGAGTGGCCCGGCGACCGGGTGGCCGACGCCGAGGCGTCCCACCGCGCGGCCGTGCCGGGCCTCGAACACCTGCCCGACCGACTTCACCGCCAGCGGCAACGTGACCGGGGCGGTCGCGCCCGCCGGGGTGAACGTGACCGAGGTGGCCCGCGCGGCGACGAGCGTCGGGCGCGGGGTGGAGGTGCCGATCGCGGTGTCGTACGCGGGTTGCGGCACGATCGGCGGCGGCTGGCTGCGGGCGTACGCCCCGGGTAGCCGCTCGGCGAGCCGGCGGGTGTCGTACGGCTGCGCGGGGGTGCCGGTGACCCGGATCTGGAGCAGTGTGCGGGTGTTCGGGCCGTACCCGGGTCGGGTGGGCGGCAGGCCACCGGCGGCGGTCCGGTCGGGTGCGCCGGTGTGGTGGTCGTAGCGCGTGTCGAACCGGGGCAGCGGCGCGGGGCAGTCGTTGTAGAGGATGAGCGTGCTGCCCGGCGACACTGTGGAGAAGTCCACCACCACGTCAGCCCGTTCGCCGGGGGCGAGCAGCAGCGCGTGCCCGTCCACGTTGAGCACCGTCGGATCCTGCCTGTCGTACCGGTAGTCCACCGGCCGGTTGGTCAGCACCACCGGGGCGGGGAGCAGGCCGCCCTCGTTGCCGATCTGGATCATCTCGGGACCGGCCGCGGCCGGGTCGGGCACGCCGCCGTCGCGCCCCTCCGCCGGCCAGTACGCGGGCCGCCCGGGGGCGCGTACCGCCTCGACCATCGGCACCTCACCGGCGTCCGGGTCGGCCGGGCTGCCGTCCTCGGCCCACATCGGCGCATCCGAGGCGGCCCGGTAGAGCTGGAGGTTGAGCGCCCGGTCCGCGCAGGCGTTGAGGATCCGGAACCGGTACGCCTGCGGCTCGACCTCCAGGTACGGGTAGGCCACGCCGTTGACGAGCGGGGTGTCCCCGTACGCGTCGGGGACCGCCGACGGGTGCGGCACGCCCGGCACCAGCGGCGGCTCGTCCGGATCGGTGTCGGGGTCGTGGTGCGGGTTCGGCACCGGGGCGACCCACGGGCTGGCGCCGCCGTCCGGGTCGTGGGTCCACGGCCCGTAGTCCCAGCGGCCGGTCGGGTTGGTGCCGGTGAGCCGGTACGGGTTCTGCCGCGGCTGGTAGACGTGCGGGTGCCACAGGCTGCCCTTGGCGCCCCAGCGGTCCCGGTCCCAGGTGGGATCCTGGGCGGCGAGCTGCGCGTCGTCGGGGACGAACGTCTTGTCCTCGATCACCAGCGGGAGCTGGTCGGCGGGGAGCACGCCGTCGTCGACCAGCCGTTCCTCGGCCGGGTCGGTGAGCAGGTAGAGCGCGATCTGCCCGGAGTAGACGGTGAGCCGGGACAGGCCGAGCGTGTTGTCGTGCAGCCACATCAGCCGGCCGCTCTGGTCGTTCGGGAAGTACAGCGTGGTGGCGCCCGCGCCGGGCGGCGGCATGTCCGGCACCGGCGTCACACCCACCCCCGTCGGGTACGGGGTGATCTCGCCGGCCGGGGTGACCCACTGCCACGGGTTGCCGGCGCTGATCCACCCGGTCTGGGCGCCGGACAGGTGCGGCACGGCGCGGTTCTGCGGGTACGGCGCGGGACCGTCGAGCGGCCCGGCCCCGGCGCCGTCGACCGTCTCGTCGACGGGCAGGAACAGCTCCCCGGCCCGTCCGGTGGGGAGCTGGTTGATGAACTTGATCCGCACCGGGCGGCCCCGCCGGGCCACGATCATCGGGCCGAGGTGCCAGGGGCGGCCGGGCGGGCTGACCGTGTTGTGGCCGGAGGCGTCGGTGCCCAGGTTGAGCTGCCGGTAGCCGCGCAGCCGGGTGGCCGGCAGGTCGCGGTGCAGGCGCTGCGCGTACTCCTGGAGGCCGATCTCGTAGTAGTCGCAGCCCGGCCAGGTGATGGTGTCCGGGACGGCGACGGGCAGGCGGGCGCCGAGCCCGGCGGTGGCCGGCTGCCCGGGCAGCGGCAGCGGGTCGACGAACTTGCGGATGCCGGTGCCGGGTACCGGGCGGCCGTCCGGGTCGAGCGTGGGCAGCGGGCTGGCGGCGGTGTTCGGCACCGGGCCGAACAGGCGCGGGACGGCGGCCGGGTCCAGGCTCGCCGGCGCCCGACCTTGCTCGTCGTCGCCGTCCCGGGCGGCCGGGACGGCGGGCGCGACGGGATCGGCCGGCGTCGGGTCACCGGTGGGCGCGATCTTGACGGCGACGACGGCGGCGCGGTCCGGGCGTCCGGGCCGGCTGCGGCGGAACAGCACCATGGCTCTCCCCGGGGTCGGGGCGCGCCGGCCGACACCCCGGCGTGGCGGGCGTACGCGCTGCTGACGATCCGTGAGCGGTCCACCGCAGCATGCGACGTCACAGGGGTGAGGCGGAAGTACCCAATCGTCCCTATCTCGGCCGATCTTGGGCGTTTCGTGGAAGTTCCACGCCCGGCTGGCAGGCCGGGCACCAGTAGGTGACCCGTTCGCCCAGTTCCTCCTTGCGGATGGCGGTCCCGCAGCGGCGGCACGGCTGGGCCCGGCGGCCGTAGACGTAGCTCGTGCCGCCCCGGTGCAGCACCCCGGTGGTGCTCTGGGTCCAGCGGCCCCGGTTGGCGGCGAGCAGCCGCTGGGCCAGCGCGACGGTGCCGGGCAGGTCCGGCACCGCACCGACCGGCGTCCACGGCGACACGCCGCGCAGGAACAGCACCTCGCACTTGTAGAGGTTGCCCACCCCGGCCAGGTTGCGCTGGTCGAGCAGCGCCTCGCCGATGGTGCGGTCCGGGTCGGCGGCGAGCCGGCGGACCGCCTCGTCGGCGTCCCAGTCCGGGCCGAGCAGGTCCGGCCCGAGGTGGCCGACGAGCGACTCCTCCTCGGCCGTCGGCACCAGCGCCAGCTCGTGCAGGTGGTAGCCGACGGCGACAGCGGCGGGGGAGCGCAGCACCACCCGGATCAGGTGCGCGGGCCGGCCGCTCCAGCGCTCACCCGGGGCGTACGCCCGCCAGGCGCCGTCCATCCGCAGGTGCGAGTGCAGCGTCCAGTGCTCGGCGTCGGTGCCGGTGAGGCGCAGCAGCAGGTGCTTGCCCCGGCTCGCCGACTCGCGCACGGTCCAGCCGGTCAGGTCGGTGGTGGCGAGCTGCGGCACGCGGAAGTCGGACCCGGTGAGCCGGGCCCCGGCGAGCGCGCGTTGCAGGACGCGCGCGGTGTTCCAGACGGTGTCGCCTTCGGGCACCCGGCCATTGTCCCCCGGCCGAGCAGAATTCGCATGTGTCGCTATTTGTACTGAGGTTCCACTTGATCTGCGGAAACGCCAGGATCAGGGGGTTCTGAGGAGATGCCCATGGCACATACCCGACGTCGTACCGTCGTCGCCCTGACCGCCCTGCTCACCGTGGCCGCCGGACTGCCCGGCACGCCCGCGCCGGCCGCGCCCCCACCTGCCGCCGTACCGTCCCGCGCCACCGCGCCCGGCCCCGAACGCTGGTCCGTCGACCTCGCCGTCGCCGGCGGCGACGACGTCAACGTCGCCTGGCGGTCCGGCCGCCTGCGCCTGGCCGACCCCCGGCCCACCGCCCGCACCCGCCCGGCCGCCGTCGGCGGACCGGTCGCCGAGGGCATCCTGCTCTCCGCGCCGCGCACCCTGGACCGGCCCGCGACCCGGGTACGCGCACAGTTCGCGGCCCGCACCGGCGACGGGGGTACGGCGGTGGCCCAGGTACGCGGCTGGCGTGGCCGAGGCTGGACCGAGTGGCGCGACGCCACCGAGGCGGTCTTCGACGCGCCGGTCAGCCGGGTGCAGGCGCGCGTCGTGCTCACCACCAGCGGCAGCGCGTCGGAGGCCACCGTCACCGGCCTGACCCTGGCCGCCGACCGGGTCGCCACCACGGCGGTCCAGCCGGCCGCCGCGCTCACGTACCGGGTGTACGCGACCCGGATCGGCCTGGTCGGCGGCATCACCGCCAACGGGCACACGGTGCGGACGCGGGACCACTTCGCGGCGCTGCCCACCCGGCGCGGACTGTCCCCGCGCAACACCGGTGACTACACCGTCAAGGTCTGCACGACGAGCGGCAGCCGCTGCGAGTACGCCCCGGTGTGGGACGTCGGCCCGTGGAACACCCGCGACGACTGGTGGAACCCGGCGTCGGTCCGGGAGAACTGGAAGGACCTGCCGCGCGGGCTGCCGGAAGCGCAGGCGGCGTACCAGAACGGCTACAACGGCGGGCGCGACCAGTTCGGCCGTACCGTCCGCAACCCGGCCGGGCTGGACCTGGCCGACGGGACGTTCTGGGACGGGCTGCGGCTCACCGACAACGCGTGGGTGGACGTGACGCTGCTGTGGACCGGCGGCGGGGCGCGGGCCGTGGTCGGTTCCGGGCCGCTGAACCTGCGCGCCGGGGCGAGCACCTCGTACGCGAGTCGGGGGCTGGCCGCCACGTACGCCCACGTGCCGGTGCAGTGCTACGTGACCGGGCAGAAGATCACCGGCACGTACCGCACGACGACGAGGTGGTACCGCCTGGTGGGCGGCAACTACGTCAGCCACGCGTACCTGTCCTCGATCTACGGCGGCACAGTCCCCCGCTGCTGACCCTGCCCTCCCGCGTCGTCCCGTCCCCGCTCTCCTCCGCGATCCTGCAGTTTCGGCCCTGCCCCCGGGGGCGTTCGCCCGTTATGCCGGGGCGCCGACTGCAAGATCGCGGGGGAGACGGGTGATGGTGACCAGGGCGCCCGGGGTGGTGTGGAGGGTGTCGGCGGCTCGGCCGGTGTTCACCGCTATCGCGGCCTGGGCGGCGGAGTCGACGTAGACCACCAGGGCGCCGGGTTCCGCGTCGCCGAAGGTGCGGCCGTGGACCGCCTCGTGGCCGTTCACCAGCACCCGGGACGGCAGACCGTCGAGCAGCGTGCCCGGCGCGGCGAGCTGGACGTTGCCGAAGTGGTCGACGGTCAGCACCTCGGCGCTGAAGCCGCCGGGCTCGGCGCGTACCACCGGTTCCGGCAGCCGGACCAGCGTGCCCGGGTCCACTGCCGGTCCCGCCTCGGCCGGCGGTGCGCCGAGCGCCAGCCGGGCGGCCACCGGCGCGAACACGTCCCGGCCGTGGAACGTGCGGGACACGACCGGGCCGAGCCAGTCCGGGTTGGTCAGCTCCACCGCCTCGGTCACCCCGCCGAGCGCCTCCGCGGCCGGGATCAGCAGCCCGTTGTCCGGCCCGACGAGCAGCCCGCCGGGCGCGGCGAGCGCGATTCCGCGCCGCGTCGTGCCGACACCCGGGTCGACCACCGCCACGTGCACGCCCCACGGCAGGTACGGCACCGTCTGCGCGAGTACCGCCGCGCCCCGGCGTACGTCGGCCGGTGGGACCAGGTGCGTCACGTCGATCACCCGGACGGCCGGGGCGAGCCGGGCCAGCACACCGTGGCACGCCGCCACGAACCCGTCGGACAGCCCGTAGTCGGTGGTCAGCGAGATCGAGGCCACCGGCACACCCTACGTGCCCGCTCCCCGGAACTCCGGGCGGTCAGCCGCGCAGACGCAGCCCGCGCGGGGTGGCGCGGAAACCGGCGGCGGTCAGCGCGTCGCGCAGCGGGGAGGCGTGCACGGCCTCGCCGTCGGCGCGTTCCACCGAGATCGCGCCGAGCGCACCGGAGTGCACCGCGTCGGCGAGCGCCTTGCCGGCCGCGCCGAGCGTGTCGGTGTCGTCGGTGAACGACAGGATCGTCCGGCCGCCCCGCTCCACGTAGAGCACCAGGTCACCGCCGACGAGTACGACAAGCGCGCCCGCCTTGCGCCCGGCGCGGTGGCCGGTGGCCGGTGCCGCGCCGTCGCCGGAGTCGACAACGCGTTCCGGCCAGGGCAGCGCCGCGCCGTACGGGTTCGCCGGGTCGGTGGCGGCGAGCACTACTGTCGGCCCGCCCCGGCCCTGGGTGGAGTCGGCGAGCGCCCGGATGCGGTCCACCGCGCCCGGCACCGCGAACTGCGCCGCGCCGAGCCCTTCGACGAAGTAGCCGCGCCGGGCCGCCCCGCGTTCCTCCATCGCGGACAGCACCGGGTAGACCCCGGCGAAGCCGCCGGTGACCTGCTCGGCCACGACCGCGCCCCGGGTCACGACGCCGTGCCGTTCCAGCAGCAGATCGGCGAGGGCGGCGGCCCGGCGGGTGGGGTCGCTGTCGCGTTCGGGCAGCCGGGACCAGCGACCGGCCATCGTGGGCGGGCCACCCCGGCTGGGCAGCGCCACCCGGCCCGGACGGCGGTAACGGGTGCGCGGCGCCGACGGCCGGGACCGGTGCGCCCCGCCGGCGCCGAGCGCGGCCCGTAGCGGGGCGAGCGTGTCGTTGGTGAGGTGACCGGCCCACACCAGATCCCACACCGCGCCCGACAGGGCGGCGTCGTCCGTGGCGCCGACCCGGTCGGACAGCGAGCGGAAGAACAGCGCCTGCCCGTCGGCGAGCGCGTCGAGCACCGACTCGTGCAGCGGGGTCAGCGTCAGGGCCTCGTCCGGCGGCGGGAGCAGCAGCGGCGCCACGTCGGCGTACGCGAGCGTCACCCACCCGTCGCCGCCGGAGATCGCGCCCGCACCGGCCCACACCACTTCGCCGCTGGCGCACAGCTCGTCGAGCTGGGCGGGGGAGTAGTCGGCGACCCGGGCGGGCAGCACCAGGCGTTCCAGCGCGGACGCCGGCACGCTCACCCCCTGCAACTGCTCGACGACGACGGCGACCGCCTCGACGCCCCGGGCCGACGAGCCGACCTGCTGCCAGCGGGGCAGGAACGCGGCGAGCGCGCGCGGCGGCACCGGTTCGATCTCCCGGCGCAGGGCGGCCAGGGAGCGGCGGCGCAGCAGGCGCAGCACCTCCGCGTCGCACCACTGGGTGCCCACCGTGTCCGGGGCGAACTCACCGGAGACCACCCGGCCGCCCGAGGCGAGCCGCCGCAGCGCCTGCTCCACCACGAACACGCCGAGCCCGAACCGGGCCGCGCAGGTGGCGGCCGCGAACGGGCCGTGCGTACGGGCGTACCGGGCGACCAGGTCGGCGAGCGGATCGGCCACCGGCGCGAGGTACGCCTCGGCGACTCCGACGGGCAGCGCCACCCCGAGCGCGTCACGCAGCCGGGCGGCGTCCTCGACGACGACCCAGCGGTCCTCGCCGGCGATGCGGACCCGCAGCACCCGCCGGGCCGCGGCCAGCTCCTCCGGCCAGGACTCCGGCACTCCCCGCTCGGCCAGCTCGGCGCTGCTCAGGTCACCGACCACGCGCAGCAGTTCGACCACGTCCTCCGGGTCGCGGGGGCGTCGCTGCTCGGTGAGCCAGCGCAGTTGGCGCGCGGTCTCGGCGAGCACCTCCGGGTCGAGCAGCTCCCGCAGGTCGACCCGGCCCAGCAGCTCGCCGAGCAGCCCGGAGTCGAGCGCCAGCGCGGCGGCCCGCCGCTCGGCCAGCGGGGCGTCGCCCTCGTAGAGGAACGCGCCGACGTACCCGAACAGCAGCGAGCGGGCGAACGGCGACGGACGTTCGGACTCCACCTCGACCAGGCGTACCTTGCGGGCGGCCAGGTCGCGCATCAGCTCGCCGAGGGCGGGCTGGTCGAAGACGTCCTGGAGGCACTCGCGGGCGGCCTCCAGCGTGACCGGGAAATCGGCGTACTCACGGGCCACGTCGAGCAGTTGCGCGGCGCGCTGGCGTTGCTGCCACAGCGGCTGCCGCCGCCGGGGGTCACGCCGGGGCAGCAGCAGCGACCGGGCCGCGCACTCGCGGAACCGGGACGCGAACAGCGCCGACGTGCCCACCGACTCCTCGACGAGCTGGGCGATCTCGTCCGGCTCGAAGACGACCACGTCGGCACCGGGCGGCGTCTCGGCGGTGTCCGGCAGGCGCACCACGATGCCGTCGTCGGAGGGCATGACCTGGGCGTCCACGCCGTACCGCTCGGCCAGCCGGCGACCGATCGCCAGCGCCCACGGCCCGTTCACGCGCGCGCCGAGCACCGAGTGCACGGCGAGCCGCCAGTCGCCCAGCTCGTCGCGGAACCGTTCGACCACCACCGTCCGGTCGTCCGGCAGCGACCGGGTGGCGGCCTTCTGCTCGCGCAGGTAGCTCATCAGGTTGCCGGCGGCCCAGTCGTCGAGCCCGCCGGCCCGCAGCGCCGCGACCGCGTCGGCGTCGGACTGCCGCAGCAGCGCCCGGACCCGGGCGCCGATCGCCCGCCCCAGCTCGACCGGGCGGCCGAGCTGGTCGCCCTTCCAGAACGGCATCCGGGCCGCCTGCCCCGGCGCGGGGGAGACCAGCACCCGGTCGGGGGTGATCTCCTCGATCCGCCAGGACGACGAGCCGAGCAGGAACACGTCACCGACCCGGGACTCGTAGACCATCTCCTCGTCCAGCTCACCGACCCGCGCGGCCCGCTCGGCGCCGGCCAGGAACACGCCGAACAGGCCCCGGTCGGGGATGGTGCCGCCGCTGGTCACGGCGAGCCGCTGCGCCCCGGGCCGGCCGGTCAGCACGTCGGTGGCGCGGTCCCAGACCAGGCGCGGCCGCAGCTCGGCGAACGCGGTGGACGGGTAGCGCCCGGAGAGCATGTCGAGCACCGCGTGCAGCGCCGAGTCGGGCAGCTCCGCGAACGGCGCCGCGCGCCGGACCAGCACCGCGAGGTCGCCGAGCCGCCACGGCTCCAGCGCCACCATCGCGACGATCTGCTGGGCCAGCACGTCGAGCGGGTTGCGCGGGTAGTGCAGCTCCTCGATCGCCCCGGCGCCCATCCGCTCGGCCACCACCGTGCAGGAGAGCAGGTCGCCCCGGTGCTTGGGGAAGACGACGCCGCGCGAGACCGCACCGACCTGGTGCCCGGCCCGCCCGACCCGTTGCAGCCCGGCCGCCACGCTCGGCGGCGCCTCGATCTGCACCACCAGGTCGACGGCGCCCATGTCGATGCCCAGCTCCAGGCTGGACGTGGCCACCACGGCGGGCAGCCGGCCGGACTTGAGTGCCTCCTCGATCTGCTTGCGCTCCTCCCGGGACACGCTGCCGTGGTGCGCCCGCGCGATCACCGCCGGCACCCCGGCCGCCGCGCCGGACTGCGCCATCACCTCCGCCGGCTGCCGCGGCGCGCGCACCGGCCCGGCGCCGTCGCCGGCCGGCGGGCCATCGGCGCCGGGCAACAGCTCGGATACGCGCACCGGCTCCCCGCCCCGGGCCACGCGGCTGCCGTCCGGGGCGGACGCCGCCTCCACCTCCTCGGCGGCCAGTTCGTTGAGGCGGGCGCAGAGGCGTTCGGCGCTGCGCCGGGAGTTGGTGAACACGATCGTCGACCGGTGCGCGCGGATCAGCGCGAACACGCGCTCCTCGACCGCCGGCCAGATGGAGGGGCGGCGGGGCGCGAGGCCGCCGAGATCGTCCTCGGGTGGCTCCTGCTCGTCGAGGCGTGTCATGTCCTCCACCGGGACCTGGACGCTGACCTCGATGGTCTTGTCCGACGGCGGCTGCACCACGTCGACCGGGCGCGCGCCGCCGAGGAAGCGGGCGCACACGTTGATCGGCCGGACGGTGGCGGACAGTCCGATCCGTTGCGCCGGCCGCTCCAGCAGCGCGTCGAGCCGTTCCAGGGACAGCGCCAGGTGCGCGCCGCGCTTGGTGCCGGCGACCGCGTGCACCTCGTCCACGATGACCGTGTCGACGCCGCGCAGCGAGTCGCGGGCGGCGGAGGTGAGCAGCAGGAAGAGCGACTCGGGCGTGGTGATGAGGATGTCCGGCGGGGTGCGGGCGAAGGCCCGGCGCTCGTCGGCCGGGGTGTCGCCGGTACGCATCCCGACGGTGACGTCCGGCGGGACCAGGCCGAGCCGGGAGGCGGCCTGGCGGATGCCGGTGAGCGGGGCGCGCAGGTTGCGTTCCACGTCGACGGCGAGCGCCTTGAGCGGGCTCACGTAGAGCACCCGGCAGCGGCGCCGGGGATCGGCCGGCGGTGGCTCCTTGGCGAGCCGGTCGAGCGACCAGAGGAACGCCGCGAGCGTCTTGCCGGAGCCGGTCGGCGCGACCACGAGCGCGTTGCGGGCGGCGGCGACCGAGCGCCAGGCGCCCTCCTGGGCCGGGGTGGGCGCGGCGAAGGCAGCGGTGAACCACTCCCGGGTCGCCGCGCCGAACTCCGCCAGCACCCGGCCCGGCCTGCCTGAACCGCCTGACCTGCCCGACCCGCCTGACCTGCCCGACCCGCCTGACCGGGCCACCTCGTCCGCCACGCACCCATCCTGCCGCGCGGGTGTGACATCCGGCCCGCCGCCGGACCGTTCCGTCCCGCGCCCGGCAGTCGAAGAATGGAATGGGCGATTATTCCGTTAAGTCTTACTTAACTGCTTGCTTGTGGGCTGCAACATAAAGTAACTTCACTCGCGATGCGGCGTGGGGTGGAGGCGTGGATGACCGTCGAGGAGCGAGGCCGGGGGTCCGGAACCGACGTGCTCATCCGCAAGGTCGACAGTCGACTGGCCGCGCTCCGCGCCGGGCTGCACGGTCCTGATCTGGAGCTGGCCGAGGAACTCGCCGCGCGGCTGCGCGAGATGATCCTGGCGACCGCCCGGTCCAGCGCCGCCGACCGCGCCCGGGTCCGGGCTGCCGTGCACTACTTCGTCCAGCGCCGGGAGAGCCGGGACGCCCGGCTGCCGCTGCGCTCCCTGGCCGCCGCCCAGCGCGCGGCAGACCGCGCCGCCCACCAGTTGGCCACCCCCAACCCCACCCCCTGACCGCCCTCTCCCACCTGTCTCCCCGCCCTTCCGCGCCTCCCCACCACCCCGGTGATCAAGGAGTTCGCGGCGGGTTCCGGCGCGTTTCCGGACACGAACTCCTTGATCAGCGGGCGATGGAGCGGGTGCACGCCGGGTGGGCGGGTGGGGTAAGGGTGGGTTTTGGGGAAAACCGCCCGGTTCGGTGCCTCTGTGGCGTGTGATCGGTTGTGACACCAGCGTGTTCGCGCGCTGTCACCTCGACCGGGAGTACGCGTGCTCGTCCTGCTGATCGTGCACCTGGTGGCGGCGCTGCTCGCCCCGCTGCTGGTCCGCCGGTGGGGTCCGCGCGCCTGCCTCCTGCTCGCGCTCGCCCCGGCCGCCACGGCGGTCTGGGCGGCGGCGCACACCGGGGCGGTACGCGACGGCGGCGAAGTGGTCGAGACGTACCAGTGGATCTCGCAGCTCCAGCTCGACGTGGCGCTGCGCGTCACGACGCTGTCCTGGCTGATGCTGCTGCTCGTCGGCGGCGTCGGCGCGCTCGTGCTGGTCTACTCCGCCCGCTACTTCCCGCCCGGGTCCATCGGGCTGGCCCGGTTCGCCGCCGTCATGGTCGCCTTCGCCGGGGCGATGCTCGGCCTCGTCGTCTCCGACGACCTGCTGCTGCTCTACGTCTTCTGGGAACTGACCACGGTCTTCTCGTACCTGCTCATCGGGCACAGCACCGAGCGCCGGTCCAGCCGGTGGGCCGCCGCGCAGGCGCTGACAGTGACCACGCTGGGCGGGCTCGCCATGCTCGTCGGGTTCCTGCTGCTCGGCCACCACGCCGGGGGCTACCGGTGGTCGGCGGTGGCCTCGGCTCCGCTGCCCGGCGGCGGGTACCTGGTCGTCGCGGTGCTGCTGATCCTCGCCGGGGCGCTGGCCAAGTCCGCGGTGTTCCCGTTCAACGCGTGGCTGCCGGTGGCGATGGCCGCCCCGACACCGGTGAGCGCGTACCTGCACGCGGCGGCGATGGTGAAGGCCGGCATCTTCCTCATCGGACTGCTCGGCCCGGTGCTCGCCCCGGTCGACGGGTGGCGGCCGGTCACCGTGGCCGCCGGACTGGTCACGCTCGTCATCGGCGGGTGGGCGGCGCTGCGCCAGACCGACCTGAAGCTGCTGCTGGCGTACGGCACGGTCAGCCAGCTCGGCCTGCTGACAGTGGTGTTCGGCGCGGGCACCCCGAAGGCGGCGCTGGCCGGGGTCGCGATGCTGGCGGCACACGCCCTGTTCAAGGCGGCGCTGTTCCTCGTCGTCGGCATCCTCGACCACGAGGCCGGCACCCGTGACCTGCGGGAGCTGTCCGGGGTCAGGCGGACCGCGCCGGTGCTGGCCGTCGTCGCCACGCTTGCCGCCGCCTCGATGGCCGGGGTGCCGCCGCTGCTCGGGTTCGTCGGGAAGGAGGCGGCGCTCGCCGCGTTCACCGGTGCTCCGCTGGTGCTGACCGTGCTGGTGGTGGGCAGCGCGCTCACCGTCGCGTACAGCATCCGGTTCCTCTGGGGCGCGTTCGGCACCCGGCCCGGCACGCCGGACACCGAGCTGGCCCGGCCGCCCGCCGCGATGCTCGTACCCCCGGCGTTGCTCGCCGTGGCGGGGCTCGCCGCCGGTCCGGCGGCCGGGTGGCTGAGCGGCCTGTTCGAGCCGTACGCCGAGCTGTTCGGGCCGGTCGAGGAGCACCTGGCGCTCTGGCACGGACCCACGGCGGCGCTCGGCCTGTCCGCCCTCGTGCTGGCCGGCGGCGTGGTGCTGCACCTGGTCCGCGGCCCGCTGGCGCCCGCGCTGGCCCGGCTGCGCTCGCCGGTGGGCGGCAACCAGGGGTACGAGTGGGTGACGCACGCCTTCGACCGGCTCGCCATCGAGGTCACCGGTGCCACCCAGCGTGGGTCGCTGCCGCAGTACCTCGGCACCGTGCTGCTCGTGCTGGTGTTCGTGCCGGGCGGGGCGATGATCGCCACCGCGCCGTGGCGGGTCGACCTGGCGGTCTGGGACAACCCGGCCCAGCTCGTGGTCTGTGTGGTGATCGCGGTCGCCGCGCTGCTCGCGGTCGGCGCGCGCCGCCGGCTCACCGCGATGCTGCTCGTCGGCGTGACCGGCTACGGCACCGCGATGATGTTCGTCCTCTACGGCGCGCCGGACGTGGCACTGACCCAGTTCCTCGTGGAGACCGCGACGATCGCCGTGTTCGTGCTGGTGCTGCGGCGGCTGCCGGAGCGCTTCTCGGCCCGTCCGCTGCGCCGCAGCCGCTGGGTCCGCCGCGGCATCGGGATCGCCACCGGTGTGGTGATGGCCGGTCTGGCGCTGGCCGCGGCCGGGGCGCGGCGGGCGCCGTCGATCTCCGCCGGCTTCCCGGACCTGGCCCTGCTCGAGGGGTACGGCCGCAACGTCGTGAACGTGACGCTCGTCGACATCCGGGCCTGGGACACGATGGGGGAGATCTCGGTGCTCGTGGTCACCGCGACCGGCGTGGCCAGCCTGATCTACGAGCGGTCCCGCACCGGGCCGCGTCCCCGCCGTCCCCCACCGGCCGCGATGCGCGCCGGGGACCGGCGCACGGTGTGGCTGCGCGGCGGGCAGACGCTGCCGGAACGGCGGCGGTCGATCGTGTTCGAGGTGGTCACCCGGCTGATCTTCCACACCGTCCTGATCTTCTCGCTGTTCCTGCTCTTCTCCGGGCACAACGCCCCCGGTGGCGGCTTCGCCGGCGGGCTCGTGGCCGGCCTCGCGCTGGCCCTGCGCTACCTGGCCGGCGGCCGGTACGAGCTGGCCGAGGCGGCACCGGTCGGGGCCGGCACGGTGCTCGGCGCGGGTCTGGGCGTCTCGGTCGGCAGCGGCGTGCTCGGCCTGGCGCTCACCGGCGAGGTGCTCCAGAGCGTGAAGGTCAATCTGTGGCTGCCGGTGGTCGGTGACTTCTACCTGATCACGTCGCTGTTCTTCGACATCGGCGTCTACCTGGTGGTGGTCGGGTTGGTGCTGGACATCCTGCGCAGCCTGGGCGCCGAGGTGGACCGGCACGTGGAGGCGGCGGGCGAGGCCGGCCGGGGTCTGGTCGTCCAGCGCGAGGGCCGACCATGATTCGCGGGGCGGCCGGGCCGACGCTGGTGCTGGTGCTGGCGGTCGGGGTGCTCGTCGCCGCCGGTGTCACGCTGCTGCTGGAACGCAGCCTGACCCGGATCCTGCTCGGCATCATCCTGCTCGGCAACGGCGTGAACCTGCTCATCCTGCTCGGCGGGCGGTCCGGTGCCGCCCCGCTCGTGGGTTCCGCGTCGCGGGGCGAGATGAGCGACGCGCTGCCGCAGGCCATGGTGCTCACCGCAGTGGTCATCACGTTCGGGCTGACCGCGTTCCTGCTCGCCGTCGCCTACCGGAGCTGGTACACCAGCGGCGACGACGAGGTGCAGGACGACCTGGAGGACCGGCAGATCGTCCGCCTCGCCGAGAGCAACGAGGTGTCCACGGCGGACCTCGGCGGCGAGGGCCCGGACGGCGACCCGGAACAGGTGGACCCGGAGCCGGCCCGTCGACGGTTGCGCCGGGACGGGGAGAACCCGTGAGCGGCCTCGTCCCGCTGCCGGTGGTGGTGCCGCTGCTCGGCGCGGCGCTCACCCTCGTGCTGTCCGGCCGGCCCCGCCTGCAGCGGTCGATCAGCGTGCTCTGCCTGTCCAGCGTCCTGGTGGTGGCGGCGGTGCTGCTGGTGGAGGCGTACCGGTTCGGGCCGGTGGTGGTGCAGGTGGGCGGCTGGCCGGCGCCGGTGGGCATCGTGCTGGTGGCGGACCAGCTCGCGGCGCTGATGGTGCTCGTCTCCTCGGCGGTGACGCTGTGCGTGCTGCTCTACTCGATCGGCCAGGGCCGGGGGGAGACCAGCGAGACCGCGCCGGTGAGCATCTTCCACCCCACGTACCTGGTGCTGACGGGGGGCGTGACGAACGCCTTCCTGGCCGGGGACCTGTTCAACCTGTTCGTCGGCTTCGAGATCCTGCTGGCCGCGAGCTTCGTGCTGATCACGCTCGGCGGCACCGAGGTGCGGTTGCGGACCGGATCGACGTACGTGGTGGTCAGCATCCTGTCGTCGCTGCTGTTCCTCTCCGCCGTGGGGCTGGTGTACGCGGCCACCGGCACGCTGAACATGGCCCAGCTCGCCGGCCGGCTGGACGCGCTGCCGTCGGGCGTACGCCTGACCCTGCAACTGACGCTGCTGCTCGCGTTCGGGATCAAGGCGGCGGTGTTCCCGCTGTCGGCGTGGTTGCCGGACAGCTACCCGACCGCGCCCGCGCCGGTGACCGCGGTCTTCGCCGGCCTGCTCACCAAGGTCGGCGTGTACGCGATCATCCGCACCGAGACGCTGCTGTTCCCCGGCGGCCAGGTCGCCACGCTGCTGATGGTGGTGGCCGGGCTGACCATGGTGGTGGGCATCCTCGGCGCGGTGGCCCAGTCGGACCTGAAGCGGCTGCTGTCGTTCACGCTGGTCAGCCACATCGGCTACATGATCTTCGGGGTGGCTCTGAGCAGCGTCGCCGGCCTGTCCGGGGCGATCTTCTACGTGGTGCACCACATCACCATCCAGACCACGCTGTTCCTGGTCGCCGGACTGGTCGAGGAACGCGCCGGCAGCACCGACCTGCGCCGGATCGGCGGCCTGGCGCGGATCGCGCCGATGCTCGGCGTGCTCTTCTTCGTCCCCGCGATGAACCTCGCCGGCATCCCGCCGTTCTCCGGCTTCCTCGGCAAGCTCGGGCTGCTCCAGGCGGGCGTCGCAGCGGGCGGGACGCTGCCCGCCGTGCTGGTTGCCGCGGGCACCCTGACCAGCCTGCTCACGCTCTACGCGGCCTCCCGGGTGTGGAACATCGCGTTCTGGCGGGAGCCCCGGCTCGCCACCACCACCCCGCCGGCCCAGCTGCCCGGGCTGATGGTCGGGGCGACCACCGCCCTGGTGGCGCTGGGCGTGCTGTTCACGCTGGTGGCCGGGCCGCTGTTCCAGGTCACCGCCGACGCGGCCACCGACCTGCGCGAGCGCACC
Organism: Micromonospora sp. AB353; assembly: GCF_049538395.1. Lineage (NCBI taxonomy): Bacteria > Bacillati > Actinomycetota > Actinomycetes > Micromonosporales > Micromonosporaceae > Micromonospora > Micromonospora sp. AB353. The sequence continues at coordinate 108,057 of NZ_JBMVFV010000003.1, forward strand.
CCGTACGTGCGGGCGGTCCTGCCCCGGGACGTGCCGTGACCGACGACCTGCCCCCGGGCGGGGGCGCGACCGGTGAGCCCACCGGCGTACCCCGTGCGGCACCCGCCCCCGACGCCCCCGCGCCGGCCGTCGGCCGGGGCGGGCGGCGGCGGGACCAGGCGGTCGCGCTCGGCTGGCTGGTCGTCGCCTGGATGCTGCTGTGGGGCGACGTGTCCTGGGGCAACCTCGTCACCGGGCTGGTGGTCGGCGTGGCCGTGCTGCTGTTCTTCCCGCTGCCGCCGGTCACGTTCGGCGGCCGGGTCCGCCCCCGCGCGCTGCTGGTGTTCGCGGCGACGTTCGTCGCGGAGCTGGTCAGCGCCAGCGTGCACGTGGCAGCACTGGCGCTGCGCTTCGGCTACCGCCCGCGCGGCGCGATCATCGCGGTGCCGCTGCGCGTGCGCACCGACCTCAACCTGGCGCTCACCGCCGAGGTGATCTCGCTGGTGCCGGGCACGCTGATCCTCGACGTCGACCGGGCCGCGGGCGTGCTCTACGTGCACGTGCTCGACGTGCGCGGACCCGAGGACATCACCGGCAGCCGCGAGCGCGTGCTCGCCGTCGAACGGCGCATCGTCCGCGCCATCGGATCTCCCGACGAGGTACGCCGGCTCGACCTCGAACCCGCCGAACGGAGGAACCACCCGTGACAGTCCTGCTCGCCGTCGCGTTGACCGTGCTGCTCTCGGCCACCGCGCTGCTCGCCCTGGCCCGGATCTACCGCGGCCCGTCCCTGCTCGACCGGGTCGTCGGCGCCGACCTGCTGCTGTCGGCGATGCTCGCCGCGGTGGGGGCGGAGGCCGCCGTGAACCGGCACGCCACCACGCTGCCCGTGCTGGTGGTGCTCTCGCTGCTCGGCTTCATCGGGTCGGTGTCGCTGGTGCGCTTCGCGGTCCGGGCCGAATCATGAGTGCCGGCGCGGTCGCGGACTGGGTGGGCGGGGTGCTGCTGCTGGCCGGGGCGCTGCTGGCCCTGGTCGCCGGCATCGGGCTGGTGCGCTTCCCGGACGTGCTGGACCGGATGCACGCGGCCACCAAGCCGCAGGTGCTGGGCGTCCTGCTGCTGCTGGCCGGGCTGGCGCTGCGCCTGCGTACCCCCTCGGACCTGGGCATGCTGGTCCTGGTGGCGATCTTCCAGCTCTCCACCGCGCCGGTGGCCGCGCAGATGATCGGCCGGGCCGCGTACCGTTCCGGGCGGGTCGACCGGACGCTGCTGGACGCCGACGAGCTGGCCGGACGCTGAACCGGACGTGCGGGAGGCTTCCCGGCACCCTCAGCGAACGTCCAGCGGGTACCGATAAAATGGGCTGCATGATCGACTCTCCTGCCCCGGAGGGCAGCAGTAGCCGGCCGGGTAATACCCGGCGAATTCCCTCCCCGACGACCCCGGGAGCCCTGAACCTCCCGTGTTGATCCTCGTCGGTCTCCTTCTCATCACCGTCCTCACCGCCGCCACCGGTTACTTCGTGGCCCAGGAGTTCGGTTACGTCGCCGTGGACCGAGGCAAGCTCAAGCAGCTCGCCGACGATGGCGACCGTGCCGCGGCCCGGGCCCTGGAGGTGACCGGGCGGCTCTCCTTCATGCTGTCCGGCGCGCAGCTCGGCATCACCGTGACCGCCCTGCTCGTCGGTTACGTCGCCGAGCCGTACCTGGGCGCCGGGCTGGCCGACCTGCTCGGCGTGGCCGGGCTGTCCAGCTCGGTGTCGCTGCCGCTGTCGGTGGCCCTCGCCCTGATCATCGCCACCGTGGTGCAGATGGTCCTCGGCGAGCTGGCCCCGAAGAACCTGGCCATCGCGCGGGCCGAACCGCTCGCCCGGGCGCTGTCCCGGTCCACCCTGATCTACCTGAAGATCGCCGGTCCGTTGATCACGCTGTTCGACCGGGCCGCCGTACGGCTGCTCCGCCGCATCGGCATCGAGCCGATCGAGGAGCTGCCCAGCGGCGCCACCCCGAAGGACCTGGAACAGATCATCGCCGAGTCCCGGGAGGAGGGGCACCTCGACGCCGAGATGTCCGACCTGCTGGACCGGGGTCTGGACTTCCGCGAGCTGACCGCCGGCGAGGCGATGGTGCCGCGCGTCGACGTGCACACCATCCGGGCCGACGAACCGGTCAGCCGGATCGTCGAGCTGCTGGACACCGGCCACTCCCGGTTCCCGGTGCGCGGCGCCGAGGGCGTCGACGACCTGGTCGGCGTGGTCGGCATCGCCGACGTGCTCGGGGTGCCCCCGGCGCAGCGCGCGACCACCCGGGTCGACGCGGTGGCCGTACCCCCGTTGCTGGTGCCCGAGACGCTGCCGCTGCCGACGGTGCTGGACCGCCTGCGGTCCGGGCACCGGCAGCTCGCCTGCGTGGTCGACGAGTACGGCGGTTTCGCCGGCGTGATCACGCTGGAGGACCTGGCCGAGGAACTGGTCGGGCCGATCCGCGACGAGGACGACCCGCCGGACCGGGCCGCGGCCCGGCAGGAGGACGGCTCCTGGGTGGTCCCGGCGCGCTGGCGCATCGACGAGGTCGCCGACAGCACCGGCATCGAACTGCCCGAGGCGCCCGAGTACGACACGCTCTCCGGTCTGGTGATGCGGGAGCTGGGCCGGGTGCCCGAGGTCGGTGACCGGCTGGAGATCCCGGTCGCCACGGACGGCGACGAGCCGGCCGGCGGCCCGCGGGTGCTGGTCGAGGTGCTGGCGGTGGACCGGCACGTGGCCGACTCGGTGCGGCTGCGGCCCGCCGCCTCGGTGTCCGGGGAGGGTTCCGCATGAGCCCCGGATTCGCGTTGTTCTTCTCCGTGGTGCTGCTGGCGCTCAACGGGTTCTTCGTGGCCGCCGAGTTCGCGCTCGTCGCGGCCAAGCGGTACCGCCTCGAACAGGCGGCCGCCGGTGGCGGCCGGGCGGCCCGCGCGGCGCTGGACGGCGTCCGCGAGCTGAGCCTGATGCTGGCCGGCGCGCAACTCGGCATCACGCTGTGCACGCTGGGTCTGGGCGCGCTGGCCGAACCGGCCATCGAGCACCTGCTCAGCCCGCTACTGCACGCGGTCGGCCTGCCCGAGGCGGTCAGCCACGTGGTGGCGCTGGTGTTCGCGCTGTCGCTCGTGACGTTCCTGCACCTGGTGGTCGGTGAGATGGCCCCGAAGTCGTGGGCGATCACCGACGCGGAGCGTTCGGCGATGCTGCTGGCGCTGCCGTTCCGGGCGTTCGCCCGGATCGCCCGGCCGGTGCTGTCCGTGCTCAACGGGCTCGCGAACGCGATGCTGCGCCTGTTCGGGGTGCAGCAGCAGGACCAGCTCGCCCAGGTGCACGGCCCGGACGAGCTGCGCATCCTGCTGGAACAGTCCCGGGAGCACGGGCTGCTCGGCGCCGAGCAGCACCAGCTGCTGACCAGCATGCTGGAACTCCAGGGCACCACAGTCGCCCAGGTGATGGAGCCGTTCGACCGGATCGTCACGGTGGGCCGGAGCGAGACCGCCGAGCGGATCGAGCACGTCTCCCGCGACAGCGGCCGGTCCCGGCTCGCCGTGGTCGACACCGGTGGTGAGGTGTGCGGCCTGGTGCACGTACGCGAGGCGGTGCGCGCCGTCACCACCGGCCGTCCGGCGACCGCGGAGGAGCTGATGACCAGCGCCTTCACGCTGCCGGCCGAGGCGTCGGTGACCGAGGCGGTGGCCGCCATGCGGGCGCGGCAGGCGCAGCTCGCGCTGGTGAGCAACGGTGGCGGGCCGACCCGCCCGATCGGGTTCGTCGCGCTGGAGGACCTCCTGGAGGAGGTCATCGGCGAGTTCGACGACGAGACCGACCCGGTGCCGCGAGGCCGCCGGATGCGCTGACCGTCCTGATCCGTACCGGCCCGGCGAGGTGGGAGACCACCTCGCCGGGCCGGCGTCTTTCCGCTTCCCGGCGTCTTTCCGCTTCCGGCGTCGGCTTCGCGGGCGTCCGTTGCCGGCGGCGGGCGGTGGGCGGCCCTCGGCCGGTGGCCGTCTCGGTCGGGCATGGCCGGGCGGGCAGCGGGAAAGCCCCGGCATGCGGTTGACCGGCGTGTCGCGGGACTCCGCCTGGACCGGGCTCTCGGTGAGCACCACGCTGCCCAACCCGAGCACCCGGCCGGGCCTGCGCCTGCCGGGCCGGGTGACGCTCGCCGCCGGCGGATCGGACGTACCGGTCCGGCACATCCGGCTCGGGCTGGTCACCCAGGTCGAACCGGAGGACCCGGAGGCGCCGCGCCGCCTGGTGCAGTTCCAGACGTGGACGATCGCGGGACGGTTCGTGGTGCCGGCCGGACGGCGGCGGGCCGTCGAGTTCGCCGTGCCGCTGCCGTGGGAGTCGCCGGTGACCACGTACGGCGGGGTGCCGCTGCTGAGCCTGCGTACCGGGCTGCGCACCGAGGTGTCGGTGGACCCGGAGGTCGACCAGGGCGCGATGGTGCCGGTGCTGATCCACCCGCTGCCCGCCCAGGAGCACGTGCTCGCCGCGCTGGACACGCTCGGCTTCGCGATCCGGCAGGCCGGGCTGCGCGAGGGGCGGCTGCCGGGGGTGGAGCAGACGCTGCCGTTCCAGCAGTGGTACGGCTTCTGGGCCGCCCCGCTCTACGCCGGCCCGATGACCGAACTCGAAATGATCATGCTGACCGACTCGGCCGGCATGGAGGTGCTGCTCTGGCTGGACCGGCGGCTCTCCCTGGCCGGGATCACCCACCAGAGCATCAGCCGGTTCCGGGTCTGGCACGCCGGTGCCGACAAGCGCGACTGGGTGGCCACTGTGGACGGCTGGCTGCGGCACGCCATCGACAGGCACGCGGCCGCCGCCGCGCACGCCGACTGGTCGGCCACGATCCGCGAGTCGGCGCACGTCAGCCGCCCGCCCGACCGTCCGGTCGCGCCGGGTTACGGCCTCGGGGGTACGGCCGGCGGCGCGGGCATCGGAGGCGGTGGCGGAGGCGGCGACGGCACGTGAGCGCGTGCGTGTGCGCGTGTTCGTTGTTAAGAAGGGGCCCCTGCTCTACCGGAGGCGTTAAGAAGGGGCCCTTCCTTACACCTCAGCCGGCGGCGAGCTTCAGGCTGAACCCGAGGAACAGCACCGCGACCGCCGTGGTGCCGCTCGCGGCCAGCCGCCGGCGCTGCCGGAACTGGGCCGCCAGGTACGTGCCGGTGAAGATCAGCACGGTCAGGTAGAGCGCGCTGGCGACCTGCGCGATCAGCCCGAGCAGCAGGAACGACAGCGCCGGCCACGCGTACCCGGGGTCGACGAACTGGATGAAGAACGAGACGAAGAACAGGATCGCCTTCGGGTTGAGCAGGCTGATCACCAGCGCCCGCCGGAACGGCTCCCGCTGTTCGGCCGGCTCCACCTCGTCGATCAGGCGCGGCGTGGCCGGGTCGTTGCGGTCGCGCCAGCGCCGCCACGCACCACGCAGCATGGCCAGCCCCAGATACCCGAGGTACGCCGCGCCGGCGTACTTGATCACCAGGTAGAGCGGGGGGTACGCCTGGAGCAGCGAGGCCACCCCGGCGGCGGAGAGCACCATCAGCACCGCGTCGCCGACGAACACCCCGGCGGCGGCCCGGTAACCGGTGGCCACGCCCCGGCGGGCGGCGGTGGCCAGCACGAAGAGCGAGTTCGGGCCGGGCAGCAGCACGATCGCCACGGTGCCCAGCACGTACGTCCAGATGTCGGTGATCCCCAGCACGCCGGACATCATGACGCCGCGCCGGCCGCCGGGCGAAGCCTTTCCCGCAGGCTGACCTGTGCATTCGGCCACTCCTGCGCGAGCATCGAGTACTGCACGGTGTCCCGCCAGGAGCCGTCGGCGCGTTGCTTGTGCTGTCGCAGCACGCCCTCCCGGCTCGCGCCGAGCCGTTCGATCGCGCGCTGCGAGCGGTCGTTGCGGATGTCGGTGTGCCAGACCACGCGGACCGCGTCGAGGTCGTCGAAGGCCCGGCCCAGCAGGAGCAGCTTCGCCTCGGTGTTCACGCCGGTACGCCACCAGGGGCGGCCCAGCCAGGTGTAGCCGATCGCCAGTGACCGGCGGACCGGGTCGATCTCGTAGAAGGAGGTCGTGCCGATCACCGCGCCGGTGACGGCACAGCGCTGGGTCCAGCACACCTGCTCGCCGCGTTCCTGCGCGTCCAGGTAGGCGGCGACCACCCGGCGCATCTCGGCGGCGTCGGCCGGCTGCGTACCGCCCAGGTGCCGCCACACCTCCGGATCGGCGGTGGCGGCGTACAGCTCGTCGGCGTGGGCGAGGTCGAGCGGCTCCAGCACGACGTGCTCGCCGCGCAGCAGCGCCGGTTCGTGCCACGGCGAGCGGGCCGAGCGCAGGTACGCCGGCACCGGCGCGCTCACGCCGGGTGCGGGTTCGGGGCGGCCCGGCGTGAGCCGCAGCGGCACCACACCGGCCCAGTACGGCAGCGCCTCGTCGGCCGGCTCGTCGTTGACGCCGCCGGTGCGCATCCGTACCGACACCTCGCGCAGGGGCAGCGCCAGCACGGCGGTCTCGGCCAGCTCGCGCCGGTTCGGCGGGCGGCTGTCGGCGGACCGGCCGGCGGCGACCTTCTCCACCAGCGCGGTCAGCACCGCCGCCTTCTCGCCGGCGTCGTCGACCAGGTGGGCGGTGCCGTGCGCCACCACCGACCGGTAGTTGGCGCTGTGGTGGAACTGGGAGCGGGCGTAGATCAGCCCGTCGAGGTGGGTGACGGCGACGCAGACCCTCAGCCCGGCCTCGCCCCGGGCGGCGAGCAGCGGCCGGCTGCCGGTGGACCCGTGCAGGTAGAGCGTGTCGCCGATGCGCACGTGCAGGGTCGGCAGGATGCGCGGCTCGCCGTCCACTGTGAACGACAGCGCGCAGTGGTACGCCTCGTCCAGCAGCGCGTGGGCGGTGGCCCGGTCGTAGTGCATCCGGTCGCGGGTGCGGGTGGCGGTGGTGCGTTCGGTCGGGGCGTACACGTGACATCCCACCTTTGTTCTAGTACAATCTTCGAACTGTGGCAGCACAATATCAGGTCACCGGCTCGACCTCCGCCGCGATTTCGGCAAGCGTCGAATCCGGCATCCGCACCGGCGATCTCGCCCCCGGCGACGCCCTGCCCGCCGTCCGCGCGCTCGCCGCCGAGCTGGACGTCAGCCCGGCCACCGTCGCGAAGGCGTACCAGGAACTGCGGCAACGCGGCCTGGTCGCGACCGCCGGCCGGCACGGCACCCGGGTCCGCCCCCGCCCGCCGGTCGCCGGTCGCCGTGCCGCGCTGCTGCCCCCGCCGCTGCCCGGCGGCCGCGACCTCTCCGCCGGCCAGCCCGACCCCCGGCTGCTGCCCCCGCTCGGCCCGCACCTGGCCGCGCTCGCCGCCGAGATCGGACCTCCCGGCGGCTACGCGACCGACGCCGTGCTGCCCGACCTGGCCGCCCTGGCCCGCGACCGGCTCGCCGCCGACGGCGTGCCGACCGGCGCGCTCACCGTCACCGGCGGTGCGCTCGACGGCATCGAACGGTTGCTCGCCGCCCACCTGCGCCCCGGCGACGCGGTGGCGGTGGAGGATCCGGGCTGGGCCAACCTGCTCGACCTGATCGCCGCGCTCGGGCTGCGTACCGTCGGGGTGCCGGTGGACGACGAGGGCCCCACCGTCGGCGGGGTCCGGGCGGCGCTCACCGCCGGGGTCCGGGCGCTCGTGGTGACCAGCCGGGCGCAGAACCCGACCGGCGCGGCCGTCTCCGCCGACCGGGCCGCCGCGCTGCGGACGCTGCTCGCCGGCCGGGCCGACCTGCTGCTGATCGAGGACGACCACGCCGCCGAGCTGGCCCGCGTACCAGTGCATCCGCTCGCCGGGGCGACAGCGGCGTGGGCCTTCGTCCGGTCGGTGAGCAAGCCCTACGGGCCCGACCTGCGGCTCGCGGTGCTGACCGGCGACGAGGCCACAGTGGCCCGGGTGGCCGGGCGGGCCCGGGTCGGCGCCGGCTGGGTCTCCACGGTGCTGCAACGCCTGGTCGTGTCGCTCTGGCGCGACCCGGCCACCGCCGAGCTGGTCCGGCGCGCGGCGGACAGCTACGACAGGCGGCGCGACGGGCTGGTGGCCGCGCTCGCCGCGCGCGGGGTGGCGGCGCACGGGCGTACCGGGATCAACGTCTGGGTGCCGGTGCCCGACGAGACGGTGGCGATCACGACACTGCGCGACGCCGGGTGGTCGCTCGCCCCCGGCGGCCTGTACCGGATCGCTGCCGCCCCCGCCGTGCGCGTCTCGGTGAGCGCGCTGGACGAGGCCGACGTCCCCGCGCTCGCCGACGCCCTCACCGGTGGAAGGAAGGGCCCCCTCTTAACGCATTCGGTATAGGAAGGGCCCCTTCTTAACACCTCCGGACAGCGCGGCGGGCCGCTCGCGTGCGCGCCGCCCGACGGGGTAGAACGATCGGCATGGCCGAGACCGAGAGCGCACCCGGCGCACAGGAGTTCATCCCGCCGTCGGCGGACACCATCGACGAGCTGCGCGCCGCAGCGGGCGACTGCCGGGGCTGTGAGCTGTACCGGGACGCCACCCAGACCGTCTTCGGCCGCGGCGACGAGCACGCGCGCGTGGTCTTCGTCGGCGAGCAGCCGGGCGACATCGAGGATCAGAAGGGGCTGCCGTTCGTCGGGCCGGCCGGGCGGCTGTTGCGCAAGGCCGTCGACGACGCGGCACTCGACCCCGCCCAGATCTACCTGACGAACGCCGTGAAGCACTTCCGCTTCGAGCTGCGCGGTAAGCGGCGCATCCACCAGACCCCGGACCGCGTGCACGTCACCGCCTGCCGGCCGTGGCTGGTCGCCGAGTTCGCCCGGCTGCGCCCGGAGATCGTGGTGGTGCTCGGCGCCACCGCCGCCAAGGCGCTGCTCGGCCCGAGCTTCCGGGTGACGAAGCAGCGCGGCGAGCTGCTGCCCTGGCCCGCCGCCGCCCAGCACCCGGAGGACTTCGAACGGGTGCCGGTCGACCGGACGGGCGCCATGGCCGACGCCCCGGCGGCCCGGCTGCTCGCCACCATCCACCCGTCGGCGGTGCTGCGTGCCGACAACCAGGACGTCGCGTACGAGGGCCTGGTCGCCGACCTGAAGGTGGCCGCCAAGGCGCTGCGCTGAGTCAGGCGCGCTGCTGCCAGGTGCACAGGCACACGCGGTTGCCGTCCGGGTCGGCGAGCACCCAGAAGCTCGGCGCCTCCGCGTCACTGACGAGCGTCCCACCGGCCGCCAGCGCGGCGGCGATGCGCGCCTCCACCTCGGCCGGGTCGACCCACACGTCCGGATGCCACCGCTGCCGTGGCTCGTCCCGGCCGGAGCGCTGGAACCAGACGGTCGGCAGCACGCCGTCCGGGTCGCGTACCTCGTCGTCGTCCGGGCCGCGGCCGTCCGGCGCCTGCCAGGCCAGGACCGCCCGCCAGAACGGCAGCACCACGGCGTGCTCGGGGGTGTCCAGCGCGAGTTCCAGGCGGGCCAGCCCGGCCGCCGACAGGGTCAGCCCGGCGTCCGCGGCCAGCGCCGCGATCGTCCGGGCCAGCCGCAGGTCACGCCCTGTCACGCCACCCGCGTCGTGCGACCACAGCCGCACGTCCACGTGGGTGTAGCGCAGGTCCAGATCCGGATGATGATCGACCCGCTCGGCCTCCGCGCCGACCGCGGCCACCAGCGCCAGTCCGGCCGCGAAATCGGGGGTACGGATGCGCGTCTGCAACGCCCCCAGCAGGTACGTCCACCCGTCCAGCCCGGCCTCGGCCACCTGTTTCCCCGTGAGTGTGCTCATCCGGCCATCCTGGCGTGCCTCCCGCCGGCCCGCCACCATCCACAGGGGATTGCGGGGCGGTGCGCGCGGGTACGGCCCCCGGCATGGCGAATCCCCGAGGGTCACTGCTCCGGTTGGGTGCTCCGGGCCCCTACGTGGTGCACACACTGATCTTCGGAATCGCCTCGGTGCCGGTCCGGCTCTGGTTGGACCGGGACGGCTCTCTGCCCGCTGTGGTGCTCGAGTCCGGCCTCAACGCGGTGATCTGGGGACTCCTCTTCGTCTTCCTGCTGGGGCGGTTCGGAAAGCCGCGTCGCGTCGAGGCGGAGCGGGTCGCCGCCTGGGCGGTCACCGAGACCGCGCTGCGCCGGGGCGAGCCGCCCGCCGACGAGGCGGGGCGCGCGGCGGTGGCGGACAACCTCGCCGCGGTACGCCGGGGAGCGCTGTTCGGAGCGGTCGGCGGCGTGGTGCTGCTCGGCCCGCTGATCGTGCTCGCGATCCGCGCCGGGTGGGAGTTCGCCGCCGCCGGGTTCGGGATCATCCTGGTCGCGATCCTGGCCGAGGCCGTTCGTACCGGCCGCCGGGAGCGGCGGCTGCGAGCGGCGCTCACCCCTGTCCAGGGCGGGTGAGCGGTGCCAGACTTGCCGGCATGGAGCAGCATCTCTACGAGCCCGTCCACGACGAGTTCCGTGACCTGTGCCGCCGGTTCCTGACCCGGGAGGCGGTGCCGCACCACGAGCGCTGGGAGGCCGACGGGATCGTCGACCGGGAGGTCTGGCGGGCGGCCGGCGCGGCCGGGCTGCTCGGCCCGGACGTGGATCCCGAGTACGGCGGCGGCGGGCAGCGCGACTTCCGGTTCAACGCGGTGCTGGACGAGGAGATCGTCGCTGCCGGGTGCACCGGTCTGGGGTTCGGGCTGCACAACGACGTGGTCGCGCCGTACCTGACCGAGCTGACCACCGGCGACCAGCGCAAGCGGTGGCTGCCGGGCTTCTGCTCCGGCGACCTGGTCACCGCCATCGCGATGAGCGAGCCGGGCGCGGGCAGCGACCTGGCCGGCATCCGCACCACTGCGGTCCGCGACGGCGACAGCCTGGTCCTCAACGGGCAGAAGACGTTCATCACCAACGGTGAGATGGCCGACCTGGTGGTCGTGGTGGCCAAGACCGCACCGGACCAGGGCGCGCACGGGGTGAGCCTGGTCGTGGTGGAGAGCGGCACGCCGGGCTTCAGCCGGGGCCGCCGCCTGGCGAAGGTCGGCCTGAAGGCCAACGACACCGCCGAGTTGTTCTTCGACGACTGCCGGGTGCCGGCGGAGAACCTGATCGGCACCGAGAACCACGGCTTCTACCACCTGATGGCCAACCTGCCCCGGGAGCGGCTGAGCATCGCCGTCGCGGCGGTGGCGGCCTGCGAGAAGCTGCTCGCGCTGACCATCGAGTACGCCCGCTCCCGCGAGGCGTTCGGGCGGCCGATCGGCCGGTTCCAGCACAACCGGTTCCTGCTGGCCGAGCTGGACACCGAGGTCACCATCGCGCGCACGTTCGTCAACCACTGCGTCGCCGAGTTCAACGCGGGCCGCCTCTCGGTGACCGACGCGGCGAAGGCCAAGTGGTGGACCACCGAGTTGCAGACCAAGGTCGCCGACCGGTGCGTCCAGTTGCACGGCGGCTACGGCTTCATGGCGGAGTACCCGGTGGCGAAGGCGTGGCTGGACAGCCGGGTGCAGACCATCTACGGCGGCACCACCGAGATCATGAAGGAGATCATCGGCCGGGGCCTCGGCCTGTAGCGAAACCGGGTGCCGGCCGGACGGGCCGGTGCGGGAGGATGGGGCACCCGTCCCCACCAGGAGCGCCGCATGTCCACCGACCTGACCGCGCCGGCCCCGCCCCGGCCCGACGTCGCCGGCATCCAGCGGCGTACCGTCCGGCTGCTCTTCCTCACCCAGATCATCGGCGGCATCGGCGTCACCATCGGCATCTCGGTCGGCGCGCTGCTCGCCGCCCGGGTCGCCGGCACGGCCCTGGCCGGGCTGGCGCAGAGCGCCGGGGTGGTCGGGGCCGCGCTGCTCGCCATCCCGGTCACCCGGCTGATGACCGCGCGGGGCCGGCGGCCGGGGCTGGTCCTCGCGTACGCGGTCGGCGCGGTCGGCGGCGTGCTGGTGGTGGTCGCCACCGTGACGCGCCTGGTGCCGTTGCTCTTCGTCGGCATGCTGCTGTTCGGCGGCGGCACGGCGGCCAACCTCCAGGCCCGCTACACGGCGGTGGACCTGGCCGAGCCGCAGCGCCGGGGACGGCAGCTCTCGCTGGTGGTCTGGGCCACCACCATCGGCGCGGTGGCCGCGCCGAACTTCGCCGCGCTCGCCGACGAGACCACCCGGGGCTGGGGCCTGCCGGCGCTGGCCGGCCCGTTCGCCTTCAGCGCCGTCGCGTTCACGCTCACCGCCGTCGTACTCCTGGTCCTGCTCCGGCCGGACCCGCTGCTCACCGCGCGCCGGCTGACGGCGGCCGAGCCGGTGCCGGGCGCCGCACCGGCTGTCGCCCGCCGCGGTGGCATGGCCGCCGCGTGGCGCACGGTACGCGGGCGGCCGGCCGCCCGCCTCGGCATCGCCGCTGTCGCGGTGGGGCACCTGGTGATGGTCGCGGTGATGTCGATGACCCCGGTGCACCTCGGCGAGTGGCACTCCGACGCGGACGTGCTACCAGTGGTCGGCCTGGTGCTGAGTCTGCACATCGCCGGCATGTACGCGCTGTCGCCGGTGGTGGGGTGGCTCACCGACCGGTTCGGCCGGCGGCCGGTGATCCTCGGTGGGGTGGCGCTGCTGCTCGCCGCGTGCGCGGTCTCCGGCACCTCGGGGCACAGCACACCGCTGCTGTCGGTGGGGCTGGCGCTGCTCGGGCTGGGCTGGTCGGGCACGATGGTGGCAGGCTCGACGTTGCTGTCGGAGTCGGTGCCCACCGCCGACCGGCCCGGCGTGCAGGGCCTGTCCGACCTGCTCATGGGGCTGGCCGGGGCGGGCGCGGCGGCGGCGAGCGGGTTCGTCATGCGGGCCGCGGGGTACCCGACGCTCACCCTGCTGTCGGCGATCGCCGTGGTGCCGCTGGTGGCGCTGGCACTGCGCCGTCCCGGCACGGCACCACTCGACGAGGAGGACTGAACACGTGCGGCTGACCGACTTCTGGACGCGGCTGGAGGAGGCGTTCGGGCCCGGCTACGCGGCCAGCATCGCCAGCGACCAGGTGCTGTCCCAGCTCGGCGGGCGGACCATCGAGCAGGCCCTCGCCGCCGGTGAGGAGACGCACGTGGTCTGGCGCGCCGTGGTCGCCGCCTACCCGGACCGGGTGCCCGCCCGGCTACGCTGAGCAGCCTTTTCGTCGATCCCGCGTGTCGCTTGCCCAGTCGTACACCTGTTCGGCTATTGTCCACAGCGGGGTGCTCGTCCACAGCTCACGGCCCGTCGGCTGGTTTTCTGTCGGACCCAGCGCCTAGCGTGTCCCGCGTGACGCGAAGCTCAGGAAAGACGCCGGCGAAGGCAGGGGTGGCAACGATGGCAGCAGGGCCTGACCGGGAGAAGGCGCTCGACCTTGCTCTCGCTCAGATCGACAAGCAGTTCGGCAAGGGTTCGGTGATGCGGCTGGGGGAGCGGCCCGTCGTGCAGACGGCTGTCATCCCGACCGGCTCCATCGCGCTCGACGTGGCGCTCGGCGTGGGCGGTCTGCCCCGCGGCCGGGTGGTCGAGATCTACGGTCCGGAGTCCAGCGGTAAGACCACCGTCGCGCTGCACGCGGTGGCGAACGCCCAGCGGGCCGGCGGCATCGCCGCGTTCATCGACGCGGAGCACGCGCTCGACCCGGAGTACGCGCGGGCCCTCGGCGTCGACACCGACGCCCTGCTGGTCTCCCAGCCGGACACCGGCGAGCAGGCGCTGGAGATCGCGGACATGCTGGTCCGCTCCGGCGCGATCGACATCATCGTGATCGACTCGGTGGCGGCCCTGGTGCCGCGCGCCGAGATCGAGGGCGAGATGGGCGACAGTCACGTCGGCCTCCAGGCCCGGCTGATGAGCCAGGCGCTGCGGAAGATCACCGGCGTGCTCAACAACACCGGCACCACCGCGATCTTCATCAACCAGCTCCGCGAGAAGATCGGCGTGATGTTCGGCAGCCCGGAGACCACCACCGGTGGCCGGGCGCTGAAGTTCTACGCCTCGGTCCGGCTCGACGTGCGCCGCATCGAGAGCCTCAAGGACGGCACCGACGTGGTCGGTAACCGCACCCGGGTCAAGGTCGTGAAGAACAAGGTCGCGGCGCCGTTCAAGCAGGCCGAGTTCGACATCATGTACGGCAAGGGCATCTCCCGCGAGGGCTCGCTGATCGACGTCGGCGTGGAGCAGGCGATCATCCGCAAGTCCGGCGCCTGGTACACCTACGACGGTGACCAGCTCGGCCAGGGCAAGGAGAAGGCCCGCGAGTTCCTCCGCGAGAACCCGGACGTGGCGGCCGAGATCGAGAAGAAGATCCTGGAGAAGCTCGGCGTCGGCACCGGTGGTGCGGGCGACGCCGCCGGTGGCCCGGAACTGCCGCCGGTCGACTTCTGATCCGCTGACCCGTGGCAGGACGACGCGCCCGTACGGGCCGGGGCTGGGATGCCGGCCCACCCCGTACGGGCGACGCCACAGGTACGCCCCGGCCTCGCCGGGGGCGCCGTGATCGCGCGGCGGAGCCCGATGCAGGGGAGGCTCCGGCTCCGCCGCGCGACGAGGCCGAGGTGGCCCGGGAGATCTGCCTGCGGCAGCTCGCGGTGCGCCCGCGCACCCGGGCCGAGCTGGCCGGCGCGCTGGCCCGGCGTGGCATCTCCGAGGAGGTCGCCGAGCAGGTCCTCGACCGGTACGACGAGGTCGGCATCGTCGACGACGCCGCCTTCGCCCGCGCCTGGGTGAGCAGCCGGCACAACGGCCGCGGGCTGGCCCGCCGGGCGCTCGCCAACGAGCTGCGCCAGCGCGGCGTCGACGGCGAGGTGGCCGGCGCGGCGCTGGACGGGCTGGACGAGGAGACCGAGGCGCAGACCGCTCGTGCCCTGGTGGACCGCAAGCTGCGCACCGCCAGGGGCGAGCCGGACGCGGTGTTCCGGCGCCTGGTCGGCATGTTGGCGCGCAAGGGCTACCCGGCCGGGGTGGCGATCCGGGCGGTGAAGGACGCGCTCGCCGCGCAGAGCGCCGAGGCGGCCGAGTTCGCCGAGCACATCGACGCCGACGCGATGGCCGACGCCGAGCACGACCTCGACTCCCGCCGGCTCGACTGACCGCCGGCGGCCGGTGTCGCGGCCGCCGTCCCGAGGGGAGGCGCACACCGTGCTGAAGGCGTGTCTCAACGGCACCCGGCGGCGGGACGAGCACCCCGCCGTCCCGCTCACAGCGGCCGAACTGGCCGCCGACGCGGTGCGTTGCGCGGCCGCCGGGGTGGCGGCGGTGCACGTGCACCCGCGCGACGACGCCGGAGCCGAGTCGCTCGACCCGGCGGTGATCGCCGCTGCGGTCACCGCCATCCGCGACGCCCGTCCCGGCCTGCCGGTCGGCGTGAGCACCGGCGCCTGGATCGTCCCCGACCCGGCCGCGCGGGTCGCCGCCGTCCGCGCCTGGACGGTGCTGCCCGACTTCGCCTCGGTCAACGCCCACGAACCCGGGGCCGCCGAGGTGGCCGCCGCCCTGCACGAGCGCGGCGTGCTGGTCGAGGCCGGCCTGTGGACGCCGGCGGCTGTCGACGCCTGGCGCCGCTGGTCCACGCCCACCGGGCGGATCCTCGTCGAGTGCATGGCCGAGCAGGTCGAGACGGCTCTCGCCGACGCGGCGTCGATCCTCGCCGCCCTGCCCGACGGGCGCCCGCCGGTGCTGCTGCACGGGGAGGGCCCGGCCACCTGGCCGGTGTACGCGGAGGCGGTCCGGCGGGGTCTGCACACCCGGATCGGCCTGGAGGACACGCTGCTGCTGCCCGACGGCACTCAGACCCCCGACAACGCCACCCTGGTAACCACAGCCCGCACCACCGCCGCCCGCTGACCCTCCCCGCCCGGCCCTCCGCCCAGGCCCGGTCCAGCCCGGTCCAGCCCGGTCCAGCCCGGTCCAGCCCGGTCCAGCCCGGTCCAGCCCGGTCCAGCCCGGTCCAGCCCGGTCGATCATGAAGTTGACGGCACTTCCCGTCCGTTTTGTCCAGGCCGACTTCATGATCACGCCCGTCAACCTCATGATCGTCCGGGTGGAGTTGGGTCGGGGTGCCCTCATGTGCCTGCGACGGTCCGGGTGGTCCGGCGCGGTGATCAAGGGGTTTGTGTCACCGGAGGGGGCAGTGGAGTGACGCCAACTCCTTGATCGTGGGGGCGAGTGGCGGGCGGCGTCGATGGGGGAGGGCGCCTGAGCAGGTCGGGAGTGCCGGGAAGTGGCGACGGAGGGCGGGGTTTGTCCTGGCCTGTCCGGCATCTGATCACCAGTGAGTGACGCCGTAACTTCTCTCCGTCCGGGTGGTTTGATCATGACTCCTTGACCGAACGGCCCCTCGCGACCTAGCCTCGCCATACAGGCTCACTTTGCCCGACCAGCGCAGGCTAAGCGCACAACATAGATCTCGTAACAGAACAGCATCACTTTGGCCAGCTACACCGGCCCTTGACGGAAGCTCCGGAACCTTTCGGAGCCTCCGACAACTGCAACCGGCCGCCAGCGGTGCCCCACGCGGGACACCGCCGACGGAAAGCTGCCCACAGCCAGCCGCTCCGGTCGGGCGTCCAGAGCCGCAGGCGCGTGTCCTTCGCGCGTGTCCTGCGGCGCCGACGTTCAGGGGGAGGCGGCCATGGCAGGGCGGCACAGGTTCACCGGCGGTCTGCCACACGGCCCCGACCCCGCATCGGCGGGCGACAGCCCGGCCACCGGGTATCGACGAGCCGGCGACGCCGGCCGGGCCGGCGGAGCGGCTCGATGAGCGCCTTCGACGTCGTCCTCCTCCTGGTCGTGCTGCTGCTGGTCGTGGTGGTGGTCGGCGCCGTGCTGTTCGGCGTGCGTACCCTCAAGCGGCTCAGCCTGGCACCCGCGCCGGAGGATCCGGCCTTCATCGCGGAGAAGGACCGGCAGGAACAGTCCCTCGCGGCGTTGCGGACGGCCGCCGACGAGGTGAACAGCACCATCGACGTGGCGAAGTCCGCGGCCGCGGCGGCGCGCGCCGAGGCTGCCGCCGCCAAGGCGGAGGCGAAGGCGGCCCGGGCCGAGGCGCGGCGGGTGCTCGACGACGCCCGCGCCGAGGCCGACACGGTGCTGGAGCGGGCACACAAGCAGGCCGAGGCGGACGCCGAGCAGTTGCGCGCCACCGCACGGCGCAGCGGCGAGCGGGAGGTGGCGGTGCTGGCCGCGACCACCCGGGAACAGGCGGCCGAGGTGGAACGCCGCGCCGCCCGGATGGACGAGCGGGAGCGGCTGCACACCGAGGAGGTGGAGCGGCTGGCCGAGCGGGAACGGCAGCTCACCGCCGCCACCGCGGCGCTCGCCGCCCGGGAGGCCGCCCTGACCGAACGCGAGCGGACGCTGACCGAGGTGGAGGAGCAGCGCCGCCGGGAGCTGGAGCGGGTGGCCGGCCTGACCGCCGACGCGGCCCGCGCCGAGCTTGTCGAGTCGATCGAGGGGCAGGCGAAGCGGGAGGCCGCGCTGCTGGTCCGGGAGATCGAGGCGGACGCGCGGGGCAGCGCCGAGCAGCGCGCCCGCAACATCGTCGTGGACGCCATCCAGCGGGTCGCCAGCGAGCAGACCGCGGAGAGCGTGGTCAGCGTGCTGCACCTGCCCGGCGACGAGATGAAGGGGCGCATCATCGGCCGCGAGGGGCGCAACATCCGCGCCTTCGAGTCGGTGACCGGCGTCAACCTGATCATCGACGACACGCCCGAGGCGGTGCTGCTGTCCTGCTTCGACCCGGTACGCCGCGAGGTCGGCCGGGTCACGCTGGAGAAGCTGGTCCTGGACGGCCGGATCCACCCGCACCGGATCGAGGAGGTCTACGACCTGGCCCGGCAGGAGGTCGAGGAGCTGTGCCTCCGGGCCGCCGAGGACGCGCTGGTCGAGGTCGGCATCACCGAGATCCACCCGGAGCTGGTCACCCTGCTGGGCCGGTTGCGCTACCGGACGTCGTACGGGCAGAACGTGCTCAAGCACCTGGTGGAGACCGCGCACATCGCCGGCGTCATGGCCGCGGAGCTGCGGCTGGACGTGCCGACGATCAAGCGGTGCGCGTTCCTGCACGACATCGGCAAGGCGCTCACCCACGAGGTCGAGGGCAGCCACGCGATCATCGGCGCGGACGTGGCCCGCAAGTACGGCGAGAGCGAGGACGTGGTGCACGCCATCGAGGCGCACCACAACGAGGTGCCGCCGCAGACCATCGAGGCGGTGCTGACCCAGGCGTCGGACGCCTGCTCGGGCGGGCGGCCGGGCGCGCGGCGGGAGAGCCTCGAGGCGTACGTCAAGCGGCTGGAGCGGATCGAGGAGATCGCGGCCGGCAAGCTGGGCGTGGAGAAGGTCTTCGCCATGCAGGCGGGCCGGGAGATCCGGGTGATGGTCAAGCCGGACGACGTGGACGACATCGGCGCGGCGGTGCTGGCCCGGGACGTGGCCAAGCAGATCGAGGAGGAGCTGACCTACCCGGGTCAGATCCGGGTGACCGTGGTGCGCGAGTCCCGGGTCACCGAGATCGCCCGCTAGACCGCAATACGAAAGGGCTGGCCGGTTCGTACCGGCCAGCCCTTTTCGTGTGCCGGTCAGACGCCGCCGGCACCCTCGGCCTGCGAGGTGAGCGCCGCCGGCGGCGTGGCCGGTGCCTGGGTGCCGGCGCTCTTACGGCCCTGGGAGAGCCGGCGCTGGACGTACTGGGCCAGCTTCGACAGCGAGTAGTTGATGGCGATGAACAGCACGGCGATCACCACGTACACCTGGATCGGGTTGCCCAGGACGCCGATGATCTGCTTGCCGATGTTGAGCGTCTCCTCGTAGCTGATGATGAAGCCCAGCGAGGTGTCCTTGAGTACCACCACGAGCTGGCTGATCAGCGCCGGCAGCATGATCCGGAAGGCCTGCGGCAGCAGGATCAGCCCGGTGGTCTGGAACGGGGAGAGCCCGATCGCCGAGGCGGCCTCGGCCTGCCCGCCGGGCAGGCCCTCCATGCCCGAGCGCAGGATCTCGGCGATGACCACGGAGTTGTAGATGGTCAGGCCGATGACGAGGTACCAGAGGTTGTCGAACGAGGCGCCGAACTCGGGGAAGCCGCGCGCCACGAAGAAGATGGTGATGACGACCGGCAGGCCGCGGAAGACCTCGACGCAGACCCGGGTCACGGCGGCCAGCACCCAGCTCAGCCCGCGCAGCAGATACGCCACCGGTGCGGCAGCCCCGGTGAAGCGCCGCCGGGTCAGGCTCTTGAGCTGGACCCGCAGGACGGCGAGCAGCGTGCCGACGACGAGCGACGAGACGATGGCCAGCGCGGCGGCGATCAGGGTGTTCTTGAGGCCGTACCCGATCCGGTCCCAGACGAGCGGGAAGTTCTCGTTCGAGGGGTCGACCAGCGGCCCCCACAGCTCCATCGAGAACTGGCCCTTGTCGGCCAGCGGCCGGTAGATGAACAGGTAGGCGCCGGCCAGCACCACCACGACGGCGATCAGGCTGCTGATGAGCGTGACGCGTCGCTGGCGCGGCCCGGGAACGTCGTAGAGGACGCTGGTCTGCTGGCTCATCGGGCCACCGCCTGTCGCTTCTCGATCCGGTCCAGCAGGGCGCCGAGCGGGACCGTCATGATCAGGTATCCGACGGAGATGCCGATCGCCACCGGGATGAAGGGGTAGCCGCCGGCGGAGGTGAGCTGGTCCGCGGTCTGCGAGAGGTCACCGACCACGCCGAAGAAGCCGACGAGCGCGGAGTTCTTGATCATCGCGATGATGACCGAGCCGAGCGGCACCACCGAGGCCTTCCAGGACTGCGGGAGCACGACGTGCCGCAGGTTCTGGCCGAAGGTGAGGCCCAGCGAGCGCGCCGCCTCGGCCTGCCCCGCCGGTACCGCGTTCACGCCGGAGCGCAGGGCCTCGCAGACGAACGCGGCGGTGTAGAGGACCAGCGCGATCAGGCCGAACCGGAAGTAGGGCAGGTCGGTGCCGAGTCGGCTGAAGATCGACTCCAGGCCCGGGATGCGCAGGAAGTCGGCGTTGGAGCCCAGCGCCGGCAGGCCGAAGGCGGCGAAGAACAGCACGACGGTCAGCGGCAGGTTACGGAAGATGTTCACGTACGTGGTGCCGACCGCGCGCAGCGGTGGCACCGGCGAGATCCTCAGCACCGCCACGACGGCGCCCAGGATCAGGGCGCCGATCGCGGCGAGAAAGCAGATCTGGAGGGTGAGCCAGAACCCGCCCGCGAAGACGTCGAACTTGTCGATGAGCACACTCACGGGTCGGTTTCCTCCCCACCCTCCGGATCCAGCGGATCAGTAGCGGTTGACGGCGGGCGGGTCGCCCAGGGTGGCGCCGAACTTGCCGGCGGTGTCGTCCCACGCCTTCTTCCAGCTGCCGTCCTGGAAGGCCTTGTCCAGGGTGTCGTTGATGAAGTTACGGAAGTCGGTGTCCTCCTTCTTGACACCGATGCCGTACGGCTCCTTGGTGAAGTTGTCGCCGGCCATCTTGAAGGACGCCTCATCCTTGGCGATGTAGCCGAGCAGGATGACGTTGTCGGTGGTGACGGCGTCGACCTGCTTGCCCTTCAGGGCGTCGCGGCACTTGTCGTAGGTGTCGAAGAGCACCAGCTGGGTGGCGACGTCCTTGACGTACTTCTTGATCTCCTCGGCCGGGGTGGAGCCGGTGACCGAGCAGACCTTCTTGGTGCCGTCCTTGAACGCGTCCGGGCCGGTGATGGCGGCCTCGTCCTTGCGGACCATGATGTTCTGGCCGGCCTCGTAGTACGGACCGGCGAAGGCGATGCGCTCCTTGCGCTTGTCGTTGATCGTGTAGGTGGCCGCGACCAGGTCGACGGTGCCGTTCACGATGACGTCCTCGCGGACCTTCGACGGCGTCTCGACGTACTCGATCTTGTCCTCGGGGATGCCGAGTTCCTTCACGATCAGCTTCGCGACCTCGACGTCGAAGCCCTCGGGCTTGCCCGACAGGCCCTTCTGGCCGAAGCCCGGCTGGTCGAACTTGGTGCCGACCTTGATCTTCTGGGCCTTGTTCAGCCGCTCCATCGTGCTGCCGGCCGCGAAGTTCTTGCTGCCGGCACCGGTGCCCTCGTCGTCGCTGTCGCCACCGCAGGCGGACAGGCCGAGCGCCAGAGTCGCCGCCGCGGCGACCGCGGCCACGCGCTTGTAACGCATACTCAATCTCCTTCTTCGACGGAGCCGCCGGGACGACTCCAACTACGGACGCTCAGTGCGTGAGGATCTTGGAGAGGAAGTCCTTGGCCCGCTCGCTGCGCGGGTTCGCGAAGAACTCGGCCGGCGGCGCGTCCTCGACCAGCTGCCCGTCGGCCATGAAGACCACCCGGTTGGCGGCGTGCCGGGCGAAGCCCATCTCGTGGGTCACCACGACCATGGTCATGCCCTCGCTCGCCAGCGACGTCATCACGTCCAGCACCTCGCCGACCATCTCCGGGTCCAGCGCGCTCGTCGGCTCGTCGAACAGCATCGCCTTGGGCTGCATGGCCAGCGCCCGGGCGATCGCCGCCCGCTGCTGCTGACCGCCGGAGAGCTGCGCCGGGTACTTGTCCGCCTGGTTGGCGATGCCGACGCGGTCCAGCAGGGCCAGGCCGCGCTCGCGGGCGGCGGCCGGCTTCTCCTTGCGGACCTTGACCGGCCCCAGCGTCACGTTCTCCAGGATGGTCTTGTGCGCGAAGAGGTTGAACGACTGGAACACCATGCCGACCTCGCTGCGCAGCTTGGCCAGGGGCTTGCCCTCGGCCGGCAGCGGCTGCCCGTCGAACGTGATGGTGCCCTTGTCGATCGGCTCCAGCCGGTTGATGGTGCGGCACAGCGTCGACTTGCCGGAGCCGGACGGGCCGATCACGACGACCACCTCGCCCCGGCCGACGGAGAGGGACACGTCGTCGAGCACGTGCAGCGGCCCGAACCACTTGTTGACCCCGTCGAGCACGATCAGCGGGTCGCCCGTCGTCACGTCGTCCACCGTCCCTGTCGTCCATGGCGGAATTCGGGGGTCGGTCGACCCCCGGTTGGGCAACTGTAGGCGGGGTGATGTGGCAGAACGCAACTCAGATGGTCACGGAGCGGTAACACCGGTCACCGGCGTACCGGCCCGTCCGAATTTCGTCACCCACCGGGTGGGCCGAGTGGCGCCGTCGCCGCAGGCAGGAGATCATGAGGCGATGACCGACGCGATCCGGCTGACCGACTACGCCCGCGGCGGCGGCTGCGCCTGCAAGATCCCACCGGGCGAGCTGGAGGCGATGGTCGCGGGGCTCGGCGCCACCGGCGGCTCGGCCGACCTGCTGGTCGGCCTGGAGAACGGCGACGACGCCGCGGTGGTCCGGCTGGACGAGCGTACGGGCCTGGTCAGCACCGCCGACTTCTTCACCCCGGTGGTCGACGACGCCTACGACTGGGGGCGCATCGCCGCCGCCAACGCGCTCTCCGACGTGTACGCGATGGGCGGCACCCCGCTCGTCGCGCTCAACCTGCTCTGCTGGCCGCGCGGCGTGCTGCCGCCGGAGATGGCCCGCGAGGTGCTGCGCGGCGGTCTGGACGTGGCCCGGGAGGCGAACTGCCACCTGGCCGGCGGGCACAGCGTGGACGACGACGGCCCGAAGTACGGCCTGGCCGTCACCGGCGTGGTCCGGCCGGAGGAGCTGATCACGCTCGACGCGGGGCGGGCCGGTCTGCCGCTGTCGCTGACCAAGCCGCTCGGCGTGGGCGTGCTCAACACCCGGCACAAGCAGACCGGGCAGCGGTTCCCGGAGGCGGTCGAGTCGATGGCCCGGCTCAACCGGGACGCGGCCCGCGCGGCGGTCGCCGCGGGCATCCGCTGCGGCACCGACGTGACCGGCTTCGGCCTGCTCGGGCACGCCTCGAAGCTGGCCCGCGCGAGCTGCCTGACGGTGGCGATCGACGCGGCTGCGGTGCCGTATCTGCCCGGTGCGCGGGAGGCGCTGCGTGACGGGTACGTCAGCGGCGGCACCCGGCGCAACCTGGAGTGGGTCACCCCGTGGACCGACTTCGGCGGCGCGGACGAGGGGGAGCGGCTGCTGCTCGCCGACGCGCAGACCTCTGGCGGCCTGCTGGTGGCCGGTGAGGTGCCGGGGGGCACGGTGATCGGTGAGCTGCTGTCCGCGTCGGAGCACCTGATCCGGGTGCGCTGAGCCGCCGGATCCACGGCGCGGCCAGCCGCCGCCGGGGCACCGTACCCGATAAACTGTCATCTTCCAGCTACTCTGGGCAACGTCGCCCGAGGGAATTTTGCCCGGAATGGTCACAGACCGGTAACTTGCGCCCGGCTGAGGTCAAATGCACCCCACCATCGTCATGAAGGCCCGATCCGGAGGCCGGTGGAACGAGCGCAGCGAGGAGGCGGCATGACCGAGCTGTGGAACTGGAGAATCGACGGCGGCGAGCCGGTGGAGGTCTACCCGGCACTGGCCGAGGCGCTCGGCCGGGTGGTGATGCCCATGGCCGTCGCCGACCCGATGCGGCTCCCCGCGTACGCGGTGGTCTGCGACGTGTGGGAGGCGCCCGGGCTGTACGGCACCGTGGTCGACTGTTACGGCGTACCCGAGAGCCTGACCGAGCTGCCCGCGATCGCGGCGCTGGCCCGGCTGCTGGGCCGCAACTGCCTGATGCGTGACGACACGCTCGACGCCGGCCGGCACCTGCTGGTCGCGCCGGACGGCACCATCCGGCCGGTGCACTTCGACGTGGCCGACACCGACGACGGCGAGGTGCTCAGCCACCACCGGCTCTGCACCGTCGCCGACGCGCGCTGCCGGGGCTGGTCGCAGTGCCACCGCTCCCGCTGGGCGCCGGACACGGTCGCCCCGGCGCTCGCCGCCGCCTGAGCGCGGGCGCCGGCGCGCGCCCGTGAGCGGTGCTCGCCGCCGTGCCCCCACCGGCGGCGAGCGGTGGCGGCCCCGGGCTCAGCCCCGGGTCGCCGGCTGCTGCCCCCGCACCACGAGCTGGTCGAGCAGCGTCGCCGTGGCGGCGGCCACGGCGTCCACCGCGGCGTCGAACGCGGCCGCGTTGTGCGCCGCAGGGGTACGGAATCCGGAGATCTTCCGGACGTACTGCAACGCGGCGGCGCGGATGTCCTCCTCGGTCACCACCGGGACGTACGGCTCACGCAGGGTCTTGATGCTCCGGCACACGGCTCCTCCTCGTTCGATCCGATCGGCTCCACCCGGATACGCTGTCCGGGTCATGACTACCGCAGCCGCGGGCAGCCCGCGCACCTACCAGGTGCGTACGTACGGCTGCCAGATGAACGTGCACGACTCCGAGCGCATCTCCGGCCTCCTCGAGGACGCCGGGTACGTGCGTGCCGCGGAGGCCGACGAGCAGCCCGACGTGGTGGTGTTCAACACCTGCGCGGTCCGGGAGAACGCCGACAACCGGCTCTACGGCAACCTGGGTCATCTGCGCCCCGTGAAGGCGAAGCATCCCGGGATGCAGATCGCTGTCGGCGGCTGCCTGGCCCAGAAGGACCGCGGCGACATCGTCCGCAAGGCGCCCTGGGTGGACGTCGTCTTCGGTACGCACAACATCGGCTCGCTCCCGGCGCTGCTGGACCGGGCGCGGCACAACGCCGCGGCCGAGGTCGAGATCCTGGAGTCGCTGGAGGTCTTCCCCTCCACGCTGCCGACCCGGCGCGAGTCGACGTACGCCGGGTGGGTCTCGATCTCCGTCGGCTGCAACAACACGTGCACGTTCTGCATCGTGCCCTCCCTGCGCGGCAAGGAGAAGGACCGCCGCCCCGGCGACATCCTCTCCGAGGTCCGCGCGCTGGCCGACTCCGGCGTGCTGGAGGTGACGCTGCTCGGGCAGAACGTCAACTCGTACGGCGTCGAGTTCGGCGACCGGTACGCGTTCGGCAAGCTGCTGCGGGCCTGCGGCGACATCGACGGGCTGGAGCGGGTGCGGTTCACCAGCCCGCACCCGAAGGACTTCACCGACGACGTGATCGCCGCGATGGCCGAGACGCCCAACGTCTGCCACTCGCTGCACATGCCGTTGCAGTCCGGCTCGGACGACGTGCTGCGCGCGATGCGCCGCTCGTACCGGTCGGAGCGTTACCTGGGGATCATCGAGAAGGTCCGGGCGGCCATGCCGGACGCGGCGATCACCACCGACATCATCGTCGGCTTCCCGGGCGAGACCGAGGCCGACTTCGCCCGCACGCTCGACGTGGTGCGGGAGGCGCGGTTCTCCTCGGCGTTCACGTTCCAGTACTCCAAGCGCCCCGGCACCCCGGCCGCCACGATGGACGGGCAGCTGCCCAAGCAGGTCGTGCAGGAGCGCTACGAGCGGCTGATCGCCTGCGTCGAGGAGATCACCTGGGCGGAGAACAAGAAGCTCGTCGGCGAGACCGTCGAGGTGCTGGTGGCGGTCGGCGAGGGCCGCAAGGACGAGCGCACCGGCCGGATGTCCGGCCGGGCCCGCGACGGCCGGCTCGTGCACTTCGCCACCGGTGATCTGGCCGGGCGGATCCGCCCCGGCGACATCGTGCACACGGTCGTCACGTACGCCGCCCCGCACCACCTCAACGCCGACGGTGCGCCGCTGGCGCACCGGCGCACCCGGGCCGGGGACGCGGCCGAGGCGGGACAGGTTCCGCGTACCCCAGGGGTGCTGCTCGGCCTGCCGACGATCGGCGCACCGGCCGTCCCGCCCGCCCCGGTAGGCGGCTGCGCCGCCCACTGACCCGATGTAAGGAAGGGCCCCCTTTTAACACTTGGTGTTAAAAGGGGGCCCTTCCTCTACCGCAGGCGTTAATAAGGGGCCCTTCCTTCGTCAGCAGGCGGTGCCGTTGAGCTTGACCGTGGCGGGGGTCGCGGCGGTGCCGTTGGCGGTGAAGCCGACGGTGACCGACGCGCCCGGCGCCAGCGACGACGCCCAGGCCGGCGCGGCCGCCGTCACAGTGGTCCCGGACTGCGTGACAGTGGCGTTCCAGCCGCTGGCCAGCGTCACCCCGGACGGCCACGTCCAGGTGGCCGACCACGGGTTCACCGCGGCGGTGCCGGTGTTCTTGACGGTCAGCTCACCCTGGAAGCCACCCGACCAGGAGTTGATCTGCTTGTACGTGGCGGTGCAGCCGCCGGTCACCGGAGGCGGCGGGGTGGTCGGCGCCGGCGACGTGTTCGGCGTGCCGGTCGGGGACGGGCTGGTGGTGCCGCCGCCACCGGTCGGCGGGATCAGGTACGGCGCGAGGATGTCCTGCTTCGCCTGGTTGATCGTGGTCCAGTCGTCGTTGGCGATGCCGCCCGTGTCACCGGAGTTCGGGTTCCACGACCAGTACGTGAACGACATGCCGTTCACGCCGGTGCCGGTGTACGCCATCAGGTTCTGCAGCCAGATCTTGTCCTTGGGGTCCTGGAGCGTGGTGCCGAACTCGCCCATCATGATCGGCGCGATGTTCTGCTTGTAGAGGTAACCCCAGTACTTGTCCCAGATGGCCGGCATGTTCGCCGGGTATGACGGGTCGTCGAACCAGGCCTGGCGGTAGACCGAGGTGGCGTACTCGTGCGGCGAGTAGACCAGCCGGTTCGCCACGTTCAGCCGCACCGGGAACTGCCCGGCCTTGGACAGGTTGCCGCCCCACCAGCCGCAGTCCTCGTCGTTGCTGGGGTCGTTGTCCCAGACGTTCGACAGGCCGCCGCTCGGGCAGCTCACCCCCTCCACGAAGATCAGCCAGTTGGGCTGCACGCCGAGGATCGCGTTGCCGGCCCGCTCGGCGGCCAGCCGCCAGTCCCGGGCGGTGTCGCCGCAGCCCCAGCAGGCACCGGTGGCGGCCGGGTTGGTGCCCTCGGCGTGCGGCTCGTTGTGCAGGTCCGCGCCGATCACCGTGGTGTTGCCGGCGTACCGCTGGGCCAGCATCTTCCAGTCGTTGATCCAGGTCGTCTCGGAGACAGTCGAGGTGTACCAGAGCGGCGACTGCCCGGCCGACGTCGGCCGGTGCCGGTCCAGGATGACCCGCATCCCCTTGCTGCCCGCGTAGTCGATGACCTTGTCGAGGATCTGCAGCGGGGAGAGCCCGATCAGGTCCGGGTTGACGAAGTCGTTGATGCCGGTGGCGGTCGCGCCCGCCTTGAGGGCGTCGTTCGAGTACGGGATGCGCAGCGTGTTGTAGCCCAGCCGGGCCATGGTGTCGAGCTGGGAGCGCCACGGGTTGCTCGACCACAGGCCGTGGAACGTCTTGTTGTCGGTCTCCATCCCGAACCAGTTGATGCCGGTCAGCCGGACCGTCGCGCCCGTACTGTCGACGATCTTGCTGCCGCTGGTGTGCAGGTAACCGGTGCCGGTGCCACCGGCCGCCGCGGCGGCCGGTGCGGTGGAGACGGCGGCGGCGACGAGAACGCCTGCTGCCGCGGTGGCGAGCGCCGTCAGGGCGCCGCCGAGGGCGGTGCGTCGGTGCATGGAAGCTCCACTTCGGATGCCCGCGCCGCGCAGGCGCCGCGGGCGGCAGGACCAGGAGGCACGTCCCGCTCGTCATCGAGTACGCGCGCAGCGCGCGCCGGGCCGTGTCGTGTGGACGGCCACCCGCGAGATGTCGCACCGGCGACCGTCGACGGCGAGATCAGCCGTCGGTGCCCTCGTGCCGGTGCCTGAACCTGGCTCCGCCGCTCATTCTGATCAGCCCACCTCGATGCGTCAACCCGCCCCCGGACGCGGGTGAGCCCCCGGCCGACCCGGCCGGGGGCTCACCCGATGTGTCCGTCCGCCGGCCTGCCCGGCCGGGGTGCTCGCGTCAGCCGGCCTGCTCGGCGAGCTGGAGGAACTGCCGCTTCGAGGCGAGCGCCTGCTCGGCCTCCTTGATCCGGCGGGTGTCACCGGCGGCCTGGGCCCGGGCCAGCCGGT
This sequence comes from Micromonospora sp. AB353, assembly GCF_049538395.1. Classification (NCBI taxonomy): domain Bacteria; kingdom Bacillati; phylum Actinomycetota; class Actinomycetes; order Micromonosporales; family Micromonosporaceae; genus Micromonospora; species Micromonospora sp. AB353. The sequence continues at coordinate 135,902 of NZ_JBMVFV010000003.1, forward strand.
CCTCGGCCTCGGCGACCTGGGCACGCATCTGCGCCAGCAGCGGGTTGTCCTCCTTGGTGGTGCGTCGCCACGCCGAGTCCATCACCTCGCGGACCTTGTCGTCCACGGCCCGCAGCCGGCGCTCCAGCCCGGCGGCGGCCTCGCGCGGCACCCGGCCGGCCTCGTGCCACTGCGCCTGGATCTCCCGCAGCTTCGCCTGCGCGCCCTTCGGGTCGCCGTCGACGTCCAGCGCCTCGGCCTCGGCCAGCAGCGCCTGCTTGCGCTCGAGGTTGGCGCGCTGCTCGTTGTCCCGGGCGGAGAAGACCTCGCTGCGGCGGGTGAAGAACTCGTCCTGCGCGGCGCGGAACCGTTCCCAGAGCTTCTGCTCGGCCTCCTTGGCGGCGCGCGGCGCGGCCTTCCACTGGGCCATCAGATCCTTGAGCTGACCGGCGGTGACACCCCAGTCGCTGGAGTCCTTGAGCTTCTCCGCCTCGGCGACCAGCTCCTCCTTGACCGTCTGCGCCTGCTTGCGCTGCTGGTCGAGGGAGGCGAAGTGGGCGCCCCGGCGGCGGGTGAAGCCGTCCCGCGCGGCGGCGAACCGCTTCCACAGCTCACCGTCGGTCTTCTTGTCGACGCCGCGGATGGTCTTCCACTCGTCGAGGATCTCCTTGAGCCGGTCACCGGCGGTCTTCCAGCCGGTCGACTCGGCGGCCAGCTTCTCGGCCTCCTCGACCAGGGCGGTCTTGCGCGCCAGCGCCTCGCCCCGGGCGGCCTCGCGGGCCGCCTTGGCCTCGCCGGCCTTCTCCTCGGCGACGGTGGCCAGCTTGTCCAGGCGGGCGGCGAGGGCGTCGATGTCACCGACGACGTGCGCCTCGGCCAGCGACCCACGGATCCGGCGGATCGTGGTCAGGGAGTGGCCGGCGTCAGCCGCGCCCGAGTTGAGCCGGGCCTCGGTCAGATCGACCTCGGTCACCAGGTCGGCGTAGCGCCGGGCGAAGTGGGCGAGCCCTTCCTCCGGTGCCCCTGCCTGCCAGGATCCGACCACCCGCTCGCCTTCGGCGGTCTTGACGTAGACGGTGCCGTCCTCGTCGACCCGTCCGAAGGCAGTCCAGTCGCTCATGTGCCCATCCTCGTTCTCCCGGCGCCGAGGGGACAGCCCCCTCGTTCGCCGCCACGGCGCAGCAAACTTTCTCCCGGCATTGTCACAGGTCCGCCCCCGTCCGTGTCGAGCGCCTGTCGCCGACCGTGACCATACGGTGTTGTACGCCCTCGATGACCGGATCGGCGCGGGGACGCACCGGGGGATCGGCGATAGGTTTGGGGGCGTGCCACTGGTCGCCGCCGCCGTCTGCCCCCACCCGCCGCTGATCGTGCCCGAGCTGGCCGGCGCCGCCGCGCCCGAGCTGGACGACCTGCGCGCTGCCACCGACGCCGCCGTCGCGCGGCTGCTCGCCGCCGAGCCGGAGGCGATCCTGCTCGTCGGCGGCGGACCGGAGACGGTCCGGTTCAACGCCGCCGACTCCGGCACCCTGCGCGGCTTCGGGCTGAACCGGCCGGTGCGGCTGTGGAAGATCTCCTGCTCCGGCGGCGAGGTCCTGCCGCTGAGCCTGACCATCGGCGCGTGGCTGCTGAACCGCTCCGGCACCGAGCTGCCCCGCCTGGCCCGGTCGGTGGCCCACGACGCCACACCGGCGGAGTGCGCGGCGTTCGGCGCGAGCCTGATCCTCGACGACGATCCGCGGGTCGCGCTGCTCGTGCTCGGTGACGGGTCCGCCTGCCGGGGCGTCAAGGCGCCGGGGTACGACGACCCGCGCGCCGAGGCGTACGACGAGGGGGTCGCCCTGGCCCTGGCCGGCGCGGACGCCGACGCCCTGCTCGGCCTGGACCCGGTGCTGTCGGCGGAGCTGCGGGTCGCCGGGCGGGCGCCGTGGCAGGTGCTGGCCGGCGCGGCCCGGGCGGCGGGCGGCGACTGGCGCGGCGACGTCAGCTACCAGGGCGCGCCCTACGGCGTTTCCTACTTCGTGGCGAACTGGGAGCGGGCGTGAGCGTCGTCGCCGTGGTCGGGCCGACAGCGGCCGGGAAGTCGGCGCTGAGCATCGCGCTGGCGCACGCGCTCGGCGGCGAGGTGGTGAACGCCGACTCGATGCAGCTCTACCGGGGCATGGACGTCGGCACCGCGAAGCTGACCCCGGCCGAGCGCGAGGGCGTGCCGCATCACCTGCTGGACATCTGGCCGGTGACCGAGCCCGCCAGCGTCGCCGAATACCAGACGCTGGCCCGCGCGGCGGTCGACGACATCCTGGCCCGGGGACGGGTGCCGCTGCTGGTCGGCGGCTCCGGGCTGTACGTGCGGGCGGTGCTGGAACGGTTCGAGTTCCCCGGCACCGACCCGGCGCTGCGGGAGCGGCTGGAGGCGGAACTCGCGGCGGTGGGCCCCCTGCCGCTGCACGCGCGGCTGAGCGCGGCCGACCCGGGCGCGGCGGCGAGCATCCTGCCTACGAACGGCCGGCGGATCGTGCGGGCGCTGGAGGTGATCGAGCTGACCGGCGCGCCGTTCACCGCGTCGCTGCCGTCGCCGACGCCGTACTACCCGTCCGTGCAGCTCGGCGTCGACCTGGACACCGCGCGCCTCGACGAGCGGATCGCGCTGCGGGTGGACCGGATGTGGGCCGACGGCCTGGTCGACGAGGTGCGGGCGCTGGTCGGCGAAGGGCTGCCCGAGGGGCGGACGGCGAGCCGGGCGCTCGGCTACCAGCAGGTGCTGCGGTTCCTGGCCGGGGAGCTGACCGAGGCGCAGGCGCACGAGGAGACGATCCGCGCGACCCGCCGGTTCGTCCGGCGGCAGCGCTCCTGGTTCCGGCGTGACCCGCGCGTCCACTGGCTGGACGCGGCGTCGCCCGCGTTTCTCGACACTGCCCTGCGGGTGGTCGCCGAGCATCGGCCATGATGGGGGCGTGGAGTTCACAAAGGGTCACGGCACCGGCAACGACTTCGTCATCCTGCCCGACCCGGACGGCACCCTCGACCTGACACCCGGCCTGGTCGCGGCGCTCTGCGACAGGCGGCGCGGGCTGGGCGGCGACGGCGTGCTGCGTGTCGTACGCGCCGCCAAGCACCCCGAGGGCGTCGCGCTCGCGGGCGAGGCCGAGTGGTTCATGGACTACTGGAACTCCGACGGCTCGTTCGCCGAGATGTGCGGCAACGGGGCCCGCGTGTTCGTCCGCTACCTGCTGGACCGTTCGCTCGCAGCCCCGTCGGGCGGGACGCTGCCGATCGCGACCCGCGCCGGCCTGGTGCGGGCCCGGGTCGAGGGTGCCGACGTGGCGGTCGAGATGCGCCGTCCCCGGTTCTACGACACGGCGACCGCCACGCTCGGCGGGCTGACGCTGCCCGGCACCGCCGTGGACGTCGGCAACCCGCACCTGGTGTGCGCGCTGCCCGCCGCGCTGGAACTGACGGCGCTCGACCTCACCCGCGCGCCCGAGGTCGACGCCTCGACGTTCCCGTCCGGGGTGAACGTCGAGTTCACCACGCCCGGTGAGCCGGTCGACGGCACCGACGGGCACGTACTGATGCGGGTGTACGAGCGCGGCTCGGCCGAGACGCTGTCCTGCGGCACCGGCGCGTGCGCGGTGGCGGCGGTGGCGTTGCGCGACGCCGGCCTGGACACCGGCACGATGGCAGTCGACGTGCCAGGCGGGCGTCTGACGGTCACCGTGACAGCCGACTCGTGCTGGCTCTCCGGCCCCGCGGTCCTGGTGGCCACAGGCACCCTGACCCCCGCAGCCCTGCACCCGTAGCCCGCCCGCGTTGCCTCTGCCAGTTGATCAAGGAGTTTGTGGCGGAATCCCGGTGCCGCGAACTCCTTGGTCAACGAGGGGCTGAGTGGTGGCTGCGGCCCGGCTGCCCGGCATGATCAACACCAGTTCGGCGAAGTGGTGCTGTCGCGGGGCCTCTGATGCCACCACCTCGCCGAAGTGGTGTTGATCAAGGGTGCTGATGCCGCTACTTCGGGGAAGCGGAGTCGATCAACGTGCGACGATGGGGTGTTCTGTCTGACTTGTCCGCCTCGGCTGAAGCCTGCTGGGATCTTGGAAGATTTGGGCCCCTCTGAGGGCCGTTTCCTTCCAAGATCTCGTGTGGACGCGCCGGGGGACGCCTGACTGTGCCGGGTTGCGGGTGTGAGAGGCGCTGGCCTGTGCGAAGGCGCCGCGAGAGGCAGGGGCGTGCCTGGCTCAGGGGGTGGCGCTGGCGTTGGCGGCGATCTCGGGCAGGTCGGCCGGGCCCGGGTCGGCCGCCGGAGCCGGCGTCGCGGCCGGGTTCTGGGCGGCGGCCCGTACCGCGGCGGCCACCGCCGGGGCGACCCGGGAGTCGAAGACGCTCGGCACGATCACCGTCGGGTTGATCTTGTCCTCGCCGACCACGTCCGCGATGGCCCGGGCGGCGGCGAGCGCCATCTCCTCGGTGAACTCCTCGGCGTGCGCGTCGAGCATGCCGCGGAACACGCCGGGGAAGGCGAGCACGTTGTTGATCTGGTTCGGCTGGTCCGAGCGGCCGGTGGCGACCACGGCGGCGTACTTGCGCGCCTCGCGCGGGTCCACCTCCGGGTCGGGGTTGGCGAGCGCGAAGACGATCGAGTCCTTCGCCATCTGGGCGACGTCCTCGCCGGTGAGCAGGTTCGGCGCGCTCACGCCGATGAACACGTCCGCGCCGCGTACCGCCCCGGCCAGGTCACCGGAGTAGTTCTCCTTGTTGGTGTTCTCGGCCAGCCACTGCCAGGCCGGGTTGAGGTCCGGCAGCCCGCGGTGCAGGGCGCCCTGGCGGTCGTACGCGATGATGTCGCCCACGCCCTGGCGCAGCAGCAGCTTCATGATCGCGGTGCCGGCCGCGCCGGCGCCGGAGACCACGACCCGGACGTCCGCGAGCTGCTTGCCCACGACGCGCAGCGCGTTCGTCAGCGCGGCCAGCACGCAGATCGCGGTGCCGTGCTGGTCGTCGTGGAAGACCGGGATGTCCAGGGCCTCGCGCAGCCGGGCCTCGATCTCGAAGCAGCGCGGCGCGGCGATGTCCTCCAGGTTGATGCCGCCGTACGCGGGCGCGATCGCCTTGACGATCGCCACGATCTCGTCGGTGTCCTGGGTGTCCAGCACCACCGGCCAGGCGTCCACCCCGCCGAAGCGCTTGAACAGGGCCGCCTTGCCCTCCATCACCGGCAGCGACGCGGCCGGCCCGAGGTTGCCCAGGCCGAGCACCGCGGTGCCGTCGCTGACCACGGCGACGGTGTTGCGCTTGATGGTGAGCCGGCGGGCGTCGGCCGGGTTCTCCGCGATCGCCATGCAGACCCGGGCCACCCCCGGGGTGTACGCGCGGGACAGCTCGTCACGGGTGCGCAGCGCGACCTTCGGGGTGACCTCGATCTTGCCGCCGAGGTGGAGCAGGAACGTGCGGTCGGAGACCTTGCGGACGTCCACCCCGTCGAGCGCGGTGAGCGCGTCGACGACCTGGTCGGCGTGGCCGGCGTCGGCGGTGTCGCAGGTGAGGTCGACGATCACGTGCGCGGGGTCGGAGTCGACCACGTCCAGCGCGGTGACGATGGCCCCGGCCTCGCCGGCGGCGGTGGTGAGGCGACCGATGGAGGAGGCGTCGGCGGGTACCGCGATCCGGATGGTGATGGAGAATCCGGCACTCGGCAGTCGGGTGTTGGCCACGAGAAACTCCTCCGTCGGCGCTGAGCGGCTCGACTGGCATTTGTACTCGCCCGCCCAGGTCGCCCGGCATCCGCCCCCGCTACCCGTCGGTAGCGTCACGGGCATAACACAGGTGCGTCCGGCGTTGTCACATGTCAGGATTGCTGTCACGCGCCGAAAATTCTCGGCGTTGCCCAAAACGGACAGGAGACGCATTTGCGCGAGCAGGAGACCTTCCATCCCTACACCGACGACGAGTTCGACGCCACCACCGGCGAGTACGAGCTGTCGGAGCGGCAGGCGCTGCGGCGGGTCCCCGGCCTCTCCACCGAACTCACAGACATCACCGAGGTCGAATACCGTCAGCTCCGGCTGGAGCGGGTCGTCCTGGTGGGGGTCTGGACCGAGGGCACCCAGACCGACGCCGACAACAGCCTCACCGAGCTGGCGGCGCTGGCCGAGACGGCCGGCTCGCAGGTGCTCGAGGGACTGATCCAGCGTCGCCAGCGGCCCGACCCGGCCACGTACATCGGCCGCGGCAAGGTCGACGACCTAGGCGCGGTGGCGCTGTCCACCGGCGCCGACACGATCATCTGCGACGGTGAGCTGTCGCCGTCGCAGCTGCGCAACCTGGAGCAGCGCACCAAGGTCAAGGTGGTCGACCGGACCGCCCTGATCCTCGACATCTTCGCCCAGCACGCCAAGAGCAAGGAGGGCAAGGCGCAGGTCGAGCTGGCCCAGCTCGAATACCTGCTGCCGCGCCTGCGCGGCTGGGGCGAGACGCTGTCCCGGCAGACCGGTGGTAGCGGCCGCGGCGGTGGCGCCGGCGGCGGCGTGGGTCTGCGTGGTCCCGGTGAGACCAAGCTGGAGACCGACCGGCGGCGTATCCGCCACCGAATCGCGCGGCTGCGCCGCGAGATCAAGAGCATGGCGACGGTACGCCAGACCAAGCGCGCCCGGCGTACCCGTAACGCGGTACCCGCGGTGGCCATCGCCGGCTACACCAACGCCGGCAAGTCCAGCCTGCTCAACCGCCTGACCGGTGCCGGCGTGCTGGTGGAGAACGCCCTGTTCGCCACGCTGGACCCGACCACCCGCCGGGCCACCACGTCCGACGGCCGGCTCTACACGCTGTCCGACACCGTCGGGTTCGTCCGGCACCTGCCGCACCAGATCGTCGAGGCGTTCCGCTCGACGCTGGAGGAGGTCGCCGACGCCGACCTGGTGGTGCACGTGGTCGACGGCACCCACCCGGACCCGGAGGAGCAGGTCCGGGCGGTACGCGAGGTGCTCGCCGAGGTGGGCGCGGACCGGCTGCCGGAACTCCTGGTGGTGAACAAGACCGACGCCACCGACGAGGAGACGATGCTGCGCCTCAAGCGGCTCTGGCCGGAAGCGGTCTTCGTCTCCGCCCACAGCGGGCGCGGGGTCGACGAACTGCGCGAGGCGGTCGAGCGCCGGCTGCCCCGGCCTGCCGTCGAGGTGCGCGCGGTGCTCCCGTACGACCGGGGTGACCTGGTCTCCCGGGTGCACCGGCAGGGTGAGGTGCTCAGCACCGCGCACCTGCCCGAGGGCACGCTTGTGCACGTGCGGGTCAGCGAGGGTCTGGCTGCGGAACTCGCGCCGTACCGGGCGGGTGACCGGCTGACCAGTGACGAGCGGGTGGGCGCCGGGCGGTGAGCCGTCCGGCGTCACCCGCCGGAAACCCGCGCCGTGCGACACTGAGCGTCATGCGGCACGTTGTCTCCTCGGTCACGCTCGCGCTCGGCCTGGTCGGCGCGGTCGTGGCGCCGGCCGGGCCGGCCCCGGCGGCTCCCGCCGCGGCCCCCGTGCTGGCCGCGGCTCCCAAGAAGAAGTGCACCGTGGAGGACAGCCGCCTCCGCGAGCTGTCCGGTCTGGTGGCCACCAGCAACGGGTACGTCGTGATCAACGACGGCTCGGACGACCCCAGCCGCAAGCGGGTCTTCTACCTGGACACCAAGTGCAAGCTCGACAAGGAGGTCCGTTACTCCGGTGACGGGCCGCTCGACACCGAGGACCTCGCGCTCAGCCCGGACCGCAAGACCCTCTGGATCGCCGACACCGGCGACAACGTGGAGAAGAAGACGCGCCGGGAGCGGGTGGCGGTCTGGACGATGCCGCTGAGCGGCGCGAAGCAGCCGGTGCTGCACCGGCTCAGCTACCCGGGCAAGGAGCCGCACGACGCGGAGGCCCTGCTCGTCGGCGACGACAACATGCCGCTGGTGATCACCAAGGATCTCTCCGGCAAGTCGGAGATCTTCACCCCGACGGTGAAGCTGAAGGCGAGCGGTGACTCCGAGCCGATCCCGATGAAGAAGGTCGGCGAGGTCACGCTCCCGAAGACGAACACCGAGAACAAGCTCGGCTCGCCCGGGCGGGCGCTGATCACCGGCGCCGCCCGCTCGCCCGACGGCAGCAAGGTCGTACTGCGCACGTACGCCGACGCGTTCGAGTTCGACGTGGCCGGCGGCGACATCGTCAAGGCGATCGCCACCGGCAAGCCCCGGGTCACCCCGCTCGCCGACCCGTTCGGCGAGGCGATCTCCTACACGCCGGACGGCAAGCTGTTCGTCACCGTCTCCGACGGCGGCACGCTCGACGAGTCGGATCCGATCGACATCCTCAGCTACACCCCGTCGACCACCGGCGCGGAGGCGCTGCCGAACGGCGGCAAGGCCGAGACCAAGGCGGCGGCCGAGAAGTCCTGGCTCGAAGGGCTCTCGCTCGACGAGATCACGTACCTGATCGCGGCGGTCGGGGTGCTCGGCGCGCTCCTGGTCGGCGCGGGCGTGTTCGGCATCCTGCGGGCGCGGCGCAAGCCGGCGCCCCGGGCGCCGGCCGACGAGCCCGAGCACAGCGGCGAGTTCCCGGTGAACAACGGCTTCCCGTCCGCGGAACGGCCGGAGGCCCCGCGCGGCGGGGTCTACGGCGGTGGTCAGGGCGGCGTCTACGGCGGTGCGCCGAACGGTGACCGCCCGGCGTCCGGCGGTGTCTACGGTGGTGGCCGGCCGGGCGGCGGCGTGTACGGCGGCGGCCCCCAGGACGGCGGTCGCGGCCAGGGTGGTGGCCGTCCTCCGGGCGCGGGCCGTCCGCAGGGCGGCGGCGTCTACGGCGGCGGCGGTGCCCCGGCCAGCGGCGGTGGGCGTGGAGGCGGCGTCTACGGCGGCGGAGGCCAGGGCGGACCGGGCGCGGGCCAGGGCGGTCCCGGTCGGGGCGGCCCGGGTGGCGGCGGCCAGGGCAGTCCGGGCCGTGGTGGCCCGGGTGGCGGCTACGGCGGCGGACCGGGCGGGGCCGGATATCGCGGGCAGCCGAACGGCGGCGGCCCGCGGGCAGAGGGCGGCCGGGCCGAGCCGCCGCGCCGAGGCCAGGAGCCGCGTGGCGGGCGCCGCGACGGCTACGACGACCAGGGCCGGTACGGCCCGGTGTCCGGCGGCGGCCGGGAGTACCGCGGCGACCGCTACTGAGCCGACACGACGAAGGGGTGACCGGTCCCGGTCACCCCTTCGTCGTGTGCCGTGGTCAGATGCGGCGCAGGACCGCCACCACGCGGCCCATGATGGTGGCGTCGTCGCCGGGGATCGGGTCGAAGGCCGGGTTCTGCGGCATCAGCCAGACGTGCCCGTCGCGCCGCCGGTAGGTCTTCACCGTCGCCTCACCGTCGAGCATGGCGGCCACGATGTCACCGACCTCGGCGTTCGGCTGCTGCCGGACGACCACCCAGTCGCCGTCGCAGATCGCCGCGTCGAGCATCGAGTCGCCCTTGACCTGGAGCATGAAGACCTCGCCCTCACCGACCAGCTCGCGGGGGAGGGGGAAGATGTCCTCCACCGCCTGCTCGGCCAGGATCGGCCCACCGGCGGCGATGCGGCCCAGCATCGGCACGTACGCCGGGGCGGGCCGCTGCGCGCGGGCCGCCTCGTCGTCCGCCTCGCCCGGCGCGCGGACGTCGACGGCGCGCGGACGGTTCGGGTCGCGGCGCAGGAAGCCCTTCTTCTCCAGCTCCTTGAGCTGGTAGGCGACGCTGGACGGGGACACCAGTCCGACCGCCTCGCCGATCTCGCGCACGCTCGGCGGGTAGCCGTGGCGCTCGACCCAGGTGCGGATGAACTCCAGGATCCGCCGCTGCCGCGCGGTCAGGTCGACGGTCGCCGGGTCGGGGAAGCTGCTCACCACCGGGGTGACCGGACGCACCGCCGCGGGGGCGGTGCGGCTGCGGGCGGTGCGGGGGCGACGGGTCGCCGGAGGACCCGCCCCGTCGTTCGGCTGCGGGTTCTTCTGCCGGCTGGCCCGGTCCTCGGTCACGTCCGTCCCTCCCTGGTCGGCGCTGGGGTGCCTCGTCGGCTCGTGGTGCGTGTGGTCTGACCGTATAGGTGAGATCGGCCATTTTCAAACATCTGTACGACCTGCTGTCGGCGTGTCGCGCCGAATTCCTGGATTTCCGAACTGGTGTTCTGATAGAAGGGTACGCCGCTCGAACGGATGTTCTATCCCGGCCGCCCGTGACTAGCACGGGAGGCCGTCCGTTGGGCTCCTCGGCGGCGTCGCGCCGGGCGTGATCCTGACGACTCGCCGGACACGCCCGTCAACTTGACCTCGCTTGGGGTTCGGCATACGGTCGACCCCTAGATGTAGTAGTCACACGGGCGTAAGTTGCCTACAGGTTGGGTTCAACTACCGAACGCACTCCCGCACCGCGCACTCGGCGACGGTCATCGGACGATGGCCCCGCCGTGCCGACGCGTGCCCGGGAGCCGGTCGGTGTGCCCGCGATCGACGGAGGAGGTCGGGCGAATGCGGTGTCCGTACTGCCGGCACGCCGACTCCCGGGTGGTCGACTCGCGGGAGGCCGACGACGGCCAGCTCATCCGGCGGCGACGGTCGTGCCCGGAGTGCGGCAAGCGGTTCACCACCGTCGAGGAGGCGGTGCTCGCGGTGGTCAAGCGCAGCGGGGTGACCGAGCCGTTCAGCCGTACGAAGATCATCGGTGGGGTGCGCAAGGCGTGCCAGGGGCGCCCGGTCGACGACGACTCGATCGCGCTGCTGGCACAGAAGGTCGAGGAGACCGTGCGGGCCAAGGGGGCGGCCGAGATCCCCAGCCACGAGGTGGGCCTGGCCATCCTCGGCCCGTTGCGTGACCTCGACGAGGTGGCCTACATGCGGTTCGCCAGCGTCTACCGGTCCTTCGACTCGCTCGCCGACTTCGAGCGCGAGATCGAGACGCTGCGGGCCGCCGCGCGCGCCCGGGAGGGCGCCGGTGCCGGTGCGGCCGACGCCGCCGGCGCGATCAGCTGACATTTTCGGGTTTCTGACAGGTACACGAGGCGCGGTGGGTGACCGTTGCCGACGAGGGGGGCGAGGGCGTGACGACCAGCAAGTCACGGAACAAGGCCGGGGCGGGGCTGAAGATCGAGCGCGTCTGGACGACCGAGGGGGTGCATCCCTACGACGAGGTCGCCTGGGAGCGCCGCGACGTCGTCATGACGAACTGGCGGGACGGCTCGATCAACTTCGAGCAGCGCGGGGTGGAGTTCCCCGAGTCCTGGTCGGTGAACGCGGCGAACATCGTGACCACCAAGTACTTCCGGGGCGCGGTGGGGACCCCGGAGCGGGAGTGGTCGCTGCGGCAGCTGATCGACCGGGTGGTCGAGACCTACCGCACCGCCGGTGAGGAGTACGGCTACTTCGCCACCCCGGCCGACGCCGAGGTGTTCGCGCACGAGCTGACCTGGATGCTGCTGCACCAGGTGTTCAGCTTCAACTCGCCGGTGTGGTTCAACGTCGGCACGCCGTCGCCGCAGCAGGTCAGCGCCTGCTTCATCCTCTCCGTCGACGACTCGATGGACTCCATCCTCGACTGGTACAAGGAGGAGGGGCGGATCTTCCAGGGCGGCTCCGGCGCCGGGGTCAACCTCTCCCGGATCCGTTCCTCGAAGGAACTGCTCTCCTCCGGCGGCACCGCCTCCGGCCCGGTCAGCTTCATGCGCGGCGCGGACGCCTCCGCCGGCACCATCAAGTCCGGCGGCGCCACCCGGCGCGCGGCGAAGATGGTCATCCTCGACGTGGACCACCCGGACATCGAGGAGTTCGTGGCGACCAAGGCGCGCGAGGAGGACAAGATCCGCGCGCTGCGGGACGCCGGGTTCGACATGGACCTGGGCGGCGCCGACATCGTCAGCGTGCAGTACCAGAACGCCAACAACTCGGTCCGCGTCTCCGACGAGTTCATGACCGCGGTGGAGAACGGCGGCGGCTTCGACCTGCGCGGCCGGCTCGACGGGCAGACCATCGAGACGATCGACGCCAAGAAGCTGTTCCACACCATCTCCCAGGCGGCCTGGGAGTGCGCCGACCCGGGCCTGCAGTACGACGACACCATCAACGACTGGCACACCTGCCCGGAGACCGGGCGGATCACCGCGTCGAACCCGTGCTCGGAGTACCTGCACCTGGACAACTCCTCGTGCAACCTGGCCTCGCTGAACCTGATGAAGTTCCTCCGCGCCGACGGCGGCTTCGAGGTGGAGAAGTTCGTCAAGTCGGTCGAGTTCGTCATCACCGCGATGGACATCTCGATCTGCTTCGCCGACTTCCCGACCGAGAAGATCGGTGAGACCACCCGCGCCTACCGGCAGCTCGGCATCGGGTACGCCAACCTGGGCGCGCTGCTGATGGCCTCCGGCCTGCCGTACGACTCGGAGCAGGGCCGGGAGGTGTCCGCCGCGATCACCTCGCTGATGACCGGCACCGCCTACCGCCGTTCCGCCGAGCTGGCCGGCATCGTCGGCCCGTACGACGGCTACGCCCGCAACGCCGAGCCGCACAAGCGGGTCATGCGCAAGCACGCCGCCGCCAACGACGCGATCAAGGCGACCGGCACCGTGGCCACCGCCGTGCAGCGCGAGGCCACCAAGCAGTGGACGCTCGGCAACAAGCTCGGTGACAAGTTCGGCTGGCGCAACTCGCAGGCCAGCGTGCTCGCCCCGACCGGCACCATCGGCCTGATGATGGACTGCGACACCACGGGTGTCGAGCCGGACCTGGCACTGGTGAAGTTCAAGAAGCTGGTCGGCGGCGGCTCGATGCAGATCGTCAACCAGACCGTGCCGCGCGCCCTGCGCAGCCTCGGCTACCCCGAGGAGCAGGTCGAGGCGATCGTCGAGCACATCGCCGACCACGGTCACGTGGTGGACGCCCCGGGCCTCAAGCCGGAGCACTACCCGGTCTTCGACTGCGCCATGGGCGAGCGCTCGATCGCGCCGATGGGTCACGTGCGGATGATGGCGGCCGTCCAGCCGTTCATCTCCGGCGCCATCTCCAAGACGGTGAACATGCCGGAGCAGGCCACCGTCGAGGACGTCGAGAAGATCTACTTCGAGGGCTGGAAGCTCGGCCTGAAGGCGCTGGCGATCTACCGGGACAACTGCAAGGTCGGCCAGCCGCTGTCGGCGGCGAAGAAGAGCAAGGGCGCTGTCGAGGCCCAGGCCCCGGCCGCCACGCCGGAGAAGGTCGTGGAGAAGGTCGTCGAGTACCGCCCGGTGCGCAAGCGGCTGCCGAAGAAGCGCCCGTCGGAGACCATCTCGTTCTCGGTCGGCGGCGCGGAGGGCTACCTCACCGCCTCGTCCTACCCGGACGACGGCCTCGGCGAGGTCTTCCTCAAGATGTCGAAGCAGGGCTCGACCCTGGCCGGCGTGATGGACGCCTTCTCGGTGGCCATCTCCATCGGTCTCCAGTACGGCGTCCCGCTGGAGACGTACGTCAGCAAGTTCACCAACATGCGCTTCGAGCCGGCCGGCATGACCGACGACCCGGACGTGCGCATGGCCGCCTCGGTGATGGACTACATCTTCCGTCGCCTGGCGCTGGACTTCCTGCCGTACGACCGCCGCGCTGAGCTGGGCATCTTCACCGCCAAGGAGCGGGCCGCCCAGCTCGCGGCCGAGGCGGAGGCGGAGGCGAGCGGTGCGGACCTCACCGCGATGGCCGCCTCCGCCCCGGTCGAGGCGCCGGAGCCGAAGACCGGCCCGATCGCGCAGCCGGCGCAGGAGATGGCCGACGCCGCGGCCGTGAAGCCCGCGCCGTCTGTGGGTTCCAGCACCGAACTGCTGGAGGCCGTGATCGGCAAGGCCGCCGACGCGCCGCTCTGCTTCACCTGCGGCACGAAGATGCGGCCCGCCGGTAGTTGCTACGTCTGCGAGGGCTGCGGCTCCACCAGCGGCTGCAGCTGACTTCGGAAATAACGGGCCTCTTCCAAGAATTTCCAAGGAGGAATCGCTGGCTGACCCTTGCGGTGAAGCCTTGCTGCAGATGCCTCCCATCCAGCTCTGGATGGGAGGCATCTGCAGTTGTGTATACATGTAGTAGGTAGGCATCGCCGCGCCGTATTGCGCCAACGCCCTAACCGCTGCAGGTGAAACGAGGCATAGCCGTCTCTTCATCGCCGGCGATCGCTGCTCACGTGACCTGGCAGTGGACTCGCCTAGTGCACATGTGTCTGAAATGGTGGGATAATCCTAATTCTCATGGCGATCATGCCGGGGATGGAGGCGAGATTGCGGACTAGACATCTAGCCCGTCGTGCCAGGACGATGAACTGACGTATTGCTGCGGATACCGAGCGTGCAGCACTCGGTCGTTCGGCCTACATGAGCGGGAGGCCATTTGACTAGCGCTCGCCACATGATCGATCAGCAGAACAGCGACGCCGCTGTGCGGCTGCTCAAAGCGATCGCCGTGGCTCACCTCTACAACCAGCGCGCGCAGGCCGTGAGTCTCGGTGTCTCGATTGCCTTAGCTGTCGGCGGCTTGTTGGCCGTTCCTGGGACACGGCACGGCGCTTCTGCCGCCCTCGCCGGCGCGGCCTGGGCTGCGGTATACCAGGGTGTGATGGCGCCATGGGCGGAGAGGCGCCTGCGCGTCGCGGCAACGCTGCAGGAGATGTTCGACGCCGACCTGCTGGGGTTGCCGTGGAATCGCGTCGTCGTGGGGGAGCGGATCGGCGACGAGGAGGTGAGCCGGCTCAGCAGGCAGTACCACGGTGACGGCGACCGACTGAAAAGCTACTACCTCGTGGCGAAGGCGGCGCCGCCGTACGAGGTGTTGTTCTGCCTCGAACAGAACCTGGCCTGGGGATCCCGGATCAGACTGCGATTCGCTCAGATGATGCTCGGCATCCTTCTGCTGTGGTCCGCGGTCGGTGTCGTGTTCAGCTTCATGACCGACGCCACTGTAAGCAGGTTGCTCACCGGATGGTTCGTGCCGTCTTTAGGGCTGCTTCTGCTGTGCTTGGAGATGTATCGCACACAGATGGCCAGCACGCGCGGCCGGATGCGTGTCCTCGGGCTGGTCCGCCAGGTCATCGACGAGCCGTCATCACCGCTGATTGCGTCGGATGCCGCGCTGACAGTGTTCGCCCGGCAAGTACAGGACACGCTTTACTACATGCGCTGCCTTCAACCACGTCTGCCGAACTGGTACTTCCGCCGTTATCACGACCAGGACAAGGCTGACTTCGAGATCAAGATGCGGGAGTTGGAAAGACGGTTCCCTCCGTCATGACCGCTTTCGAGGAGTTGACCCGCGAGTTCGACGATGCATCGATAGCATCGGAAATTATCGAATCGCTGCTGGATAACGGGTATGAGATCCGTGAGGGAAGCGTTGAGGCTCTGGGGCGCGGCTACACCGGCGCCAGGCTTGCCAAAGCGCTGCTGGACGAGGGATCCTATCCCAGTTGGTGCGTTATCAAGTACTGTCCTCCAGGCCCGACGAACCATCGGCGCGAGCCGCGACAGCACCTGCAGGCTTGGGAAGATGCACCTAAGAGCTTTCGTAAAAAGCATTTGACTGAGATCGCCTTCCCGCCCGTGCGGCTTCGAAATGGGGCGGTTGTTATTGGCCAGTCGAAGGCCGATGGTGTACCGCTGGGCTCGGTCGAGCCCGGCCAACTCGCCACCGTCTGCCGAGTGGTTTGGAGCGAAATACTCGGGCGGTGGGCTGGCAAAGATTATGACAGCGAGCACTCGACGGTCGCTGACCTGCTACTGCTAGAACTCGGCGACAGCTTCCGCCCAGGCGGGTGGCTGTACGAATGGGCGCGAGGGCGGGGTTTGCTCGCCCCTGCCTTTCTTGAGTTGCCAGATGAAGTCGCGCCGCTGCCTAACCCGTGGCGCCTGTTCGCCGACAAGACGCCTGCCATGCACGGTCAGATCCACTATGTGGTCGGTCGGTCCCACGGTGACCTTCATGGTGGCAACATCCTGCTGCCAACGCGTAACGGGGTCCTTCGACCGGCTAAATTCCGGCTGATCGATCTGGCCACGTACAACCGGCGAGCACCACTGAGCCGAGACCTCGCCGCCCTGCTCGTCTCACTGAGTTGGCAACAGGTTGGGGCGTCCTCCGCGCGTATTCGCGAGGCGCTCCTGACTTATCTCGAACGGGACCACGGCGACCCTGATTTGCGCGGGATCGTACCGAGTGAAGTCCGGAAGATCATCGACGCGTTGCGTGATCCGACGCTTCAGTTCCTCCTCGATAAAGGTTGGGACGAATGCCATTGGCACCGGCAGTTGAAGGTATCGCTGCTCGCGCAGGCGATGTTGCACAGCGCATACGAGTCGGGCACAGCGGACGCCCGCCGATGGTGTGCCCGGCTAGCGAGCAGACTCGCGAGGCTCCTTAATCCGGCGGAGCCGCCGGTCGGGCCGTCAGTGCCCTTCGACGCCGGGAAGGTCAACAGCAGTGCGACGGCACCGGTGAAGAGGCCCGCTGGCCATGTTGCACGCAGCACGCCAACATTTGTGGATCGAATCGACCAGCGGAGTCGGCTACGGGCGGCCCTTGAAGATCAGGTCAGCTCCGTCATCGTCGTCTACGGCCCGGTTGGAATCGGTAAAACGGCATTGGTGCGAGAAGTGCTGGCGGACCTTGGCATGGCAGACCCTGACGACGAGAGCGCGGCGGTACGCTGGTACGAGGTTACGCCGTATGGCGACGTTGGCGTACCGACCCTCATTGAGGCTATCGAGCCTCCCGGCTCCGATCGGGTGGCCGGCCCATCCGCGCGGGCGCGGCTCGAAATTGCGATGGATCGTATCGACGCCGCCGCTGCCGAGGTCAATGGCCTCCGACCCGTTGTAGTGTTTGACTTGGCGGAGAACTTACTCGACGACGATCACGTCCTGCGCGACTCCGAGTTGGATCTTGCACTGGAAGCTGTCCAGAGCAGACTGCGCCCTGTTGTCAAAGTCGTCCTCATCACACAGGTAGTGCCCCAGGCGACGGCGGGTGTGGCGTGGACCAGGACCGGATCCCGGATCACCGTTGACGGGCTGGACCCCGAGTCGCTGCGTGAGCATTTCACCGAGCTCGACCCTGGGAACAGGTACGGCCTGGCGGGCCTCCCGGACAGTGATCTGCGGCAGGTCCACGGTCATCTGGCCGGTAATCCGCGCCTCGCTGAACTGCTCCATGCGGTTCTCAGCAGCGATCCCCCAGGACTGCAAACTGAAGAAGTCGCACCTTGGCTCCTGGCGCGGCAGGCCAATGAAGTGCACGCGGGCCTAGTGCAGCTGCTACTCGGCAAACTTCCCATCGACCAACTACGGGTAGCGCAGGCGTTGGCAGCGCTCGGCGTACCGGCTCACACCGACTCCGTCATCAGTGTCCTTGAACCGTATCTGGCGAGAGATCGCGTCCAGACGGCTTTGGAAGCTCTTGTGAAGGCGCGGCTTGTCCTCGAGCGCAGCGATGGTCGCAGATACCTCCGCAAGCCCGAGAGCGGTGCAGTACTCGAATCTTTGGCCGACAGCGACAGGGACAGCGCATGGGACGAGGACGAGCGCCCGTCGCTGACCCGCCGCCGCCTTCTGCTGAGAGCAGCCAGCGTGCTTCAAGCCTGGCAGAAGGGCGACGAAGACGTGCAGGGCATCGCCGATATGGAGATGCACTTCGCGCGCATCGATGTCTGGCTCCGCGCCGGGTTGTACGAGCAAGCGCACAGCCTCATCGAATCCATGAACGAACTCGTACATGTCTGGGGGAGCGGTGCCGAGCTGCGCGCCCAGCGGGAGGCCGTCCGTGACCGGCTCGGCGACGACCACGAAGGCGAGATGATGAATCTCGCCGCGCTGGGGGACATATACTCCTACAGCGGTGAATTTCTCCGAGCGCAGGCGTCATACAGGGCCGCTCTCGCCATCGCCACCCAAGGGATGTACAGAGAGGCGGAACGCCGAATTCTCATTGGCATGGGCTCCATGTTCTGGGAGCATGCCCACGTCTTCGAGGCCGAACAGCACTACCGGCGAGCGCTAGATCTGGAAGGCGAGTACGGCGATGACCCGGGCGACCGTGCCGCTGCTTTGATCGGCATCGCCGATTGTCAACAGCGGCACGGCCTCTATGGAGAGGCGGTGACGAACGCCCTCTCAGCCTTCGAAGGCGTCCACGACATCGACCCCGGACAGGCAATTGACGCCGCATTGCGGCTGACGCGCTGGTACGCCGAGGTAGGCCAGATTATGGACGCCCTCACCATGCTGTCGAGATGTGAGGACCTCGTCTCGACCTACCCCGATCCATCCGCGAGGGCAGACCTCCTCAATGCGACAGCCAATCTGGAGCTGTACCGCCGCTCTTATGACACCGGACAGGCGATGGCAGCCCGGGCAGTCGCTCATGCGCGCGATCACCGAGACGCGATCAACCTGGGTCGATCGCTAACCACCTTGGCGCTCGCCTACGTGCACCTAGATGAGCTCGCCGCCGCTCGGGATGCAATCGAAGAATCGGCCCGCTACCGAGTGGCAGGACAGGACACCATCGAGCTCGCGCTCCGCGGCATTATCGCCCACCGCTGTCAGCTGCCGGCCACGGCCCGTGACCTCTTCCGTCAACTGCACGGCGAAACGAGCAGACGCACTGGGGTCGACCGCAACGATCTCGCTGCCTGGGACTTTACCGGTATAGCCCGTAGTTACGAGGTCTTGCTCGGGCGGGCGACTCCAGTCTCAGCACTTGAGGCGTTTCGCCAAGCACGGCCACAATCAGCAGCGTCGACTCCAGGGCTGGATGACCGGTTGAGATTCATGGTGGAGACATTAGCGGGCGAGGAGACTGCACTCGACGCCGTGTTGACCGGGCTAGCGCATATCCGGCCGGGCTGCGGCGACTAGTTCACATCTGGGTTGTCAGCTAGATGCTGTCCTCGATCCAGCCTTCCTCTCGCGCCACGATGATCGCCTCGAGGCGGGTACGGACGCCGAGCTGCTGATACAGGGTCTGCAGCAACCGGTACATCGCCCGCTCGGAGTACCCAATCTCGGCTGCCAGACGCACCACCGTCCAGCCGCTGGAGAGGCGTCTCAGCCAGGTGATCTGTTGTACCGATGGGGCTGAGCGGCGCTGCGGTCGGCCGCCCCGGCCGTCGACCAGCAAGTCGGCTACGGCGGCTGGCATGATCGCCTCGCCCTCGAGTGTCGCGGACACCGCGCGCTGTAGCGCTGGCACTGACGCGGCGCGTGCGACTACGGAGCGCGCGCCGGCGCGTACCGCCTGCACGCCTGTCGAGGAAACCTCTCCGGACGGAAGTGCAATGACCAGCGGTCGCGGCCGTATTCGGCAGAGTGCGGTCAGCAGCTCCAGGTCCTCATCCGAGTGCAGCGTGAGTAGGACCACCCCGTCCGGACGGGCATTCACCCATTCGATCGCGTTAGAAGGCTGCTCAACCGTCAGGCCGATACCCGACAACATTGCTGTCACGCCATGCCGGTACGCCGGTAGGGGGTCCAAGACAGCGACATGAACGACCACTGTCACCTCCACCTCCGTGCGAACCACTGTGAGTCGATCAGGCGCAGCCGACAGCGTAGGGCGAGACACGAACCTGCCAATCGACGGTCACGAACGCGCGCTATCAGTCATGGACCCGCAACGCTGAGTATCTCTAACGTCTATTCATCGACGGAGGTGGGAGGTCTCGCGTGGTCTACTCCGACAGATCCGGACGACGCATTCGACGGCCAGTGCGGCGCCGCCCTCAACAGGATCCGGGCACCGACGAAGACCCGAAGGTCCGCTACATTCGCCAAGTCGCCGCTGATTTTCCGCGGTACACGCCAGAAGAGGTCTACGCCGAGATTTACCACGGCCGAAACCGCCACGACATCCCCAAAGCGCTTGTCCTGCAGGTACTGCGTAAGGACCGTCAACGTTCGATGTGGCCGTTCCGGCGTTGAACGACGCAAGCCGTGAAGTCCGCAACAGTCCCATCCCGCACACCGACGAAGGAGAACTGCGGCCCCAAGGGATCCGGGCGCCCGCACCGGGGCGAGGTGCCGGCGGCCACAGACCATCGTGTACGCGAGCTGGAATGCTCGGGGGATGAGCACGACCGACATCTATCGGGCGTTCGCCGAGCGTGAGACGCGCGGCGTGTCAGCGGCGTACGAGCGGTTGTCGCGGGCGGTCGCCGGTGACGCGGAGCTGCTCGCCCTGCTCGACACGCTGCCGCCGGCCAAGCGTCAGCCGAACCTGCTGTTCGGGGTGGTGCGGCTGCGCGGCGGGCCGGTGGACGACCCGGCGGCGTTCCGCGCGTACGTGATGTCGCACTGGCCGGACGTCGCGGCGCAGATGCGGGTGCGGGCGACGCAGACGAACGAGGCGGGACGCTGCGCGGTGCTGTTGCCGGTGCTCGCCGCGTTGCCGCAGCCGCTGGCGTTGCTGGAGGTGGGCGCGTCCGCCGGGCTGTGCCTCTACCCGGACCGGTACGCCTACCGCTACGGCGACCAGCGGGTCGGCGAGGGCGAGCCGGTTCTCGACTGTGACCTGACCGGCGCCGAGCCACCGGAGCGGTTGCCGGAGGTGGTGTGGCGGGCCGGGCTCGACGTGAACCCGCTCGACGTCACCGACCCGGCCGACGTGGCTTGGCTGGACGCGCTGATCTGGCCGGAACACCGGCACCGCCGGGAACGGCTGCGCGCCGCGGCGGCTGTCGCGGCGGCTGATCCGCCCCTGCTGGTACGCGGGGACCTGGTCGACGACCTGCCCGCGCTGGCGGCGCAGGCCCCGCCCGGGGCGACGCTCGTGGTGTTCCACAGTTCGGTGCTCTACCAGGTGCCGCCGCCACGCCGGGACGCGTTCACCGCGCTGGTCCGGACCCTGCCCGGCCACTGGATAGCCAACGAGGACCCGTCGGTCCTGCCTCACGCCGACCTGCCCGAGCCGCCCGCCCAAGGCTTCCACAACGTCCTGGCCCTCGACGGCCGTCCCGTGGCCTGGACGACAGGCCACGGCCAGTCCCTCACCTGGTTCCGCTGACCGACCCACCCCGCCCTGTCCTCGTCGATCATGAAGTTGACGGCGCGACACGCCGACGTGACTGCCGCCAACTTCATGATCGACCCTGCCGCAGCACTCGCCCACAGCGGACACCCGACCTGTACCGCACGTGAGGGCGGGACAGCGAAGAGTGGCCGCTCTGGCTAGGGTTGACGATCTCGGCGGAGGGAGACGTCATGCGTACCCGGATGCTCCTCGCGTCGACGCCGCCCCTGGTCTGGGGTGCTGTCGTCGGCTGGTGGACCCCGCGCGGGCCCGGCACCGTGGGCGCGGCTCTCGCATCCGTCGCGGTGAGCCTCGCCGTCGGGCTGGCCGCCGGGTGGCTGAGCCGGTCCCGCTGGTTCATGATCGTCGCGCCGGTGATCTTCGCGGTGGCCGTAGAGCTGATCCGACTGCGGCTGCGCGGGCCCACAGTCGACCGTCCGCACCTGTCCGGCTTCGGCGTCGTGGCGCTGCTCGCCGGCCGGGGCGTACACGGACTCCTGAGCTTGTTGCCGCTACTGGTCGGTGCCGCCTACGGCGCCGGACTGGCTCGCCGCCTCGATGCGGTGCCGCCGCGCCGGCCGGTGCCGCGCTGGGTGGGCCGGGTCGGCGTCGGTCTGCTGGCCGCGTTGCTCGCGCTGGTCACGGTCGGCGCGGCCGTGCCGGGCCGCACCGGCCCGATCCCCGGCGGCATCGCCCGCCTCGACACCGTCGATTCCTCCGGGCGCGAGCTGGGCCTGCTGATCAGGGGTACGGACCGCAGCGCTCCGGTGCTGCTCGTGGTGCCCGGGCCGCCCGCCGGCTCGGAGATCGGCGGGGTTCGCCGCCACCTGCCCGAACTGGAGCGCCGCTTCGTGGTGGCCGTGTGGGACCGTGCCGGCGGACCACGCTCCTGGTCGGGGTTCCGCTCCCCGTCGGACTGGCGCCTGGACGACGAGGTGGACGACCTCGTGGCGGTGGCCCGGCACCTGCGGGAACGGCTCGGCCGGGAGCGGATCCATCTGGTCGCGCACTCCGGTGGCACCATCGCCGGCCTGCTCGCCGTGCGACAGCACCCGGAACTGTTCGCCGCGTACGTGGGCGTCGGGCAGGTGGTGAGTCTGCGGGAGGCCGACCGCAGCCAGTACGCCGACACCGTGGCCTGGGCCCGCCGCACCGGCCGGACGGCGCTCGCGGACCGGATGACCGCGCAGGGGCCGCCGCCCTACCGCGACGTCTGGGCGTACGAGCCGTTGCTGACGAACGAGGCCGGGGCCTTCCCGGTCGACCGGGAAGGCGCGAGCGAGGACGAGACCGGGACCGTCGGCAACCTGGGCGTCTCCGAGTACAGCCCGCTGGAGAAGGTGCACCTGTTCGGTTTCCTGGACGGCTGGGACGTGCTCTACCCCCGGTTGCAGGAGATCGACTTCCGGCGGGACGTGCGGCAGCTCGCGGTGCCGGCGTACTTCGTGGACGGCGCGCAGGAGGTGCCGGGCCGGCTGCGCCTGTTCGACGAGTGGTACGCGCAGCTCCAGGCGCCGCGCAAGGACCGTCTGGTGATCCCGCGTGCCGGGCACCGTTCGATGTTCGAGCGGCCCGAGGCGTTCGTGCCGTACCTGGAACGCCTCGGGACCGACGACAGCCCGGGCGGAGACTAGGGCGGCCGGGGCGTCCGTAGACTTCAGCGGTGCGTGACGAGCTGGCGGACCGGCCCCTGACTGAACCGCACCCGTCGCGGCTGTCGCCGGACCACCCGGGGCGGGAACGCATCCTCGCCGCGCACGCCGCCGCGCTCGCCGCCGGGGAGGCCGGCTACCTGGACCCGGAGACCGGACTGTTCGTGCTCAGCGCCGGGTTCCTGGCCCGGCGCGGCACGTGCTGCGGGCGAGGCTGCCGGCACTGTCCGTACGTGGCCGATTAGAGGGCTTCCGTCCCCGCTGGGGCACCCCGTACGGTGTCCGACGGAACTCCGGCGGGTCGGACCCGCCGCCGACCGCGGAGGTCTCCCGTGCGTGCCCGATTCTGGCTGGCCGTTCCGGCCGTCCTGCTCGCCGCCGGCTGCGCCGACGAGGCGCCCACAGCGGCCGGGCCGCCGCCCCCGCCTCCGCCGGTCCCGGTCGCGGCGGCGTCCTCGGGCGGGGCGTGCCGGCTGCTCGACTTCGCGGTGATCGCCGAGCACACCGGCGGCACGTTCGACGTGGCGGCGGCCACCGAGCGGGGCGACACCCACACCTGCGTGGTCCGCGCCGCCGGGGCGGTGCTGCCGGAGCTGACGCTGTCGGTGACCGAGACGTCGATCGACGCGGCCACGTTCGCCCTGGACGTGCAGCCCAGCGGTGCGGCGAAGATCAGCAAGCTGGGCAAGGCCGCCTACCGGCGCACGCTGCCCAAGACCGCGAAGTCCGGGCCGGCCGCCGAGGTCGGCTGGCTGGCCACCGAGGGGCGGCTCGCCACGCTGCGCTGGACCGCCCCCACCGGCACCGCCAAGGCGGAGGCGGACAAGACGGCCGGCAAGCTGGTCACGCTGGCCAAGGTGATCGACACGAGGCAGCTCTGACGGGACGTCAGGGCCGCCGGAGAGTCAGCGGGCCGCGACGAACACCCGGGACGCCACCTCGCGGGGCAGCCGGACCCGGTCACCGGAGCGGTCGATGGAGACGGCGTCGCGTTCCTGCGCCACAGTCACCGTCGCGCCCGGGTCGACGCCGGCGGCGTGCAACTGCCGGAGCACGTCCGAGTCGGTCTGCACGCTCTCGCAGATCCGCCGCACCACGACCGTGCCGGACAGGCCGGGGAACGCCAGGTTGCGCTCACCCTCGACCGCGTCCGCGGGCACCTGGCCCGGGTCGCCCAGCTCCTCCAGGCCCGGGATCGGGTTGCCGTACGGCGAGCGGGTCGGGCGGTTGAGCAGGTCGAAGACCCGCTTCTCCACCGCGTCGCTCATCACGTGCTCCCACCGGCAGGCCTCCTCGTGGGCCTCCTCGTAGGGCATCCCGATCACGTTGACCAGCAGCAGCTCGGCCAGCCGGTGCTTGCGCATCACGGACACGGCGGTGTTGCGGCCCTGCGGCGTGAGGGTCAGGTGCCTGTCGCCCTCGACGGTGAGCAGGCCGTCGCGCTCCATGCGGGCGACGGTCTGGCTGACGGTCGGGCCACTCTGCTTCAGCCGCTCGGCGATGCGGGCACGAAGCGGCGGCACCCCCTCCTCCTCGAGTTCGAGGATGGTGCGCAGGTACATCTCGGTGGTGTCAACAAGGTCGTGCTTCACGTCTGCGGCCTCCTGGGCTCCGATGGTACCCGTTACCACCGACCATCGACGGAGGCGAAGCCGGAGGTGGCGCGCCGAATGGTGTTGACTGGACCGTATGTCCGCCACCGCAGACCTGCTGGTCGAGCCCGACCGGCTCGCCGCCGAACTCGATCACGCCGACCCGCCGACCCTGCTCGACGTCCGCTGGCGGCTGACCGGCCCGCCCGGGCGCGACGACTACGCCGCAGGCCACCTGCCCGGCGCCGTCTTCGTCGACCTGGACACCGAGCTGTGCGGACCGCCCGGCGCCGCCGGGCGGCACCCGCTTCCGGACCCGGCGGCGTTGCAGGCCGCGCTGCGGGCCGCGGGCGTCCGCGCCGGTCATCCGGTGGTCGTGTACGACGGCGGCGACGGCATGTCCGCCGCCCGCGCCTGGTGGACGCTGCGCTGGGCCGGGCACCGGCAGGTGCGGGTGCTGCACGGCGGCTACCCGGCCTGGACGGCCGCCGGGCTGCCTGTCGACACGAGCGTGCCGGCTCCGGCGCCGGGCGACGTGACGGTGGCGCCCGGCGCGCTGCCGGTACTCGACGCCGGGCAGGCCGCCCGGCTCGCCGCCGCCGAACCCGGCGTGCTGATCGACGTCCGGGCCGCGCCGCGCTACCGGGGCGAGCACGAGCCGGTCGACCCGGTCGCCGGGCACGTGCCGGGCGCGGTGAACGTGCCCGCACCGGAGTACGTCACGCAGGGCCGGTTCCCCGACGCCGGGGCGCTGCGGGAGCGGTTCGCCGCCGCCGGGGTGGACGCGGACGCGCCGGTCGGTGCGTACTGCGGCTCCGGGGTGACCGCCGCGCAGGCCGTGCTCGCGTTGCACCTGGCCGGTCGCCCGGACGCCGCGTTGTACGTCGGCTCGTGGAGCGAGTGGGTGGCCGACAGGGACCGTCCGGTCGCGACCGGTGGCACGTCCGGCCGGTGAGCGTACGACTGGTGGGCGCGCCCCGGACCACGTGCGACGATGGCCGCATGGCCGACGACACGGTGGTGGTGTGGGACGAGGCTCTCCTCGCCTACGACATGGGCGACCATCCCCTCGACCCGGTCCGGGTCGAGCTGACCATGGCGCTCGCCCGTGAGCTGGGTGTGCTGGACCGGCCCGGCGTACGGCTGGTCAAGCCCGAGCCGGCCGACGACGCGCTGCTCACCCGCGTACACGATCCGGCCTACCTGGACGCGGTCCGGTCCGCGCCGCGTGACCCGCTGTTCGCCGGCTTCGGTCTGGGCACCTCGGACAATCCGGTCTTCGACGGGATGCACGAGGCGAGCGCGCTGATCGCCGGCGCCACCACGGCCGCGGCCGAGGCGGTGTGGCGTGGCGAGGCCCGGCGCGCGGTGAGCGTCGCCGGCGGCCTGCACCACGCGATGCCCGCCCGGGCCGCCGGGTTCTGCGTCTACAACGACCCGGCCGTGGCCATCGCGCGGCTGCTCGACCTCGGCGCGCAGCGCATCGCGTACGTGGACGTGGACGTGCACCACGGCGACGGCGTGCAGGAGATCTTCTACCGCGACCCGCGGGTGCTCACGATCAGCCTGCACGAGACGCCGCTCGCGCTGTTCCCCGGCACCGGCTTCCCGGACGAGACCGGCGGCCCGGGCGCGGAGGGCACCGCTGTGAACGTGCCGCTGCCGCCCGGGGTCGGCGACGCCGGCTGGCAGCGGGCGTTCCACGCGATCGTGCCGTCGGTGCTGCGCGCGTTCCGGCCGCAGGTGCTCGTCACCCAGTGCGGCGCCGACGGGCACCGCAAGGATCCGCTGGCCGACCTGCACCTGTCGGTGGACGGGCAGCGGGCCACGTACCTTGCGCTGCGGGCGCTCACCGACGAGCTGTGCGACGGCCGCTGGGTCGCCACCGGCGGTGGCGGGTACGCGCTGGTCGAGGTGGTGCCCCGGGCGTGGACGCACCTGCTCGCGATCGCCACCGGCGAGCCGGTCGACCCGGCCACGCTGACCCCGCCGGGCTGGCGGGAGCTGGCCGCGCGGCGGCGCCCCGGGCACGACGTGCCGCTGCGGATGACCGACGACGTGGACCCGTCGTACCAGCCGTGGCAGCCCAGCGGCGAGCCGAACGCGGTGGACCGGGCCGTCGCGGCCACCCGCAAGGCCGTCTTCCCGCTGCTCGGGCTCGACCCGCACGACCCGCGCGACTGAGCCGGCGGCAGGGGAGGACCGACCGGTGACCACCGTCGAGCAACCGCTGGACGTGCTGCTCAGCGACGGCACGACCGTCCAGTTGCGACAGATCCGACCGGAGGACGCGCCCGAGATCGTGGCCATGCACGGCCGCTTCTCGGAGCGCACCCGATACCTGCGGTACTTCTCGCCGTACCCGCGTATCCCGGAACGCGACCTGAAGCGCTTCGTCAACGTCGACCACCGCGACCGGGAGGCGTTCGTGGTGCTGGCCGGCGAGCGGATCGTCGCCGTCGGCCGCTACGAGCGGCTCGGCCCCGCCTCGCCCGAGGCCGAGGTGGCGTTCGTGGTCGAGGACGCCTACCAGGGCCGGGGCATCGGCTCGGTGCTGCTGGAGCACCTGGCCGACGCGGCCGGGCGCCACGGCATCGTGCACTTCGTCGCCGAGGTGCTCCCCGCGAACGGGACGATGCTGCGGGTCTTCGCCGACTTCGGCTACCAGGTCCAGCGCCAGTACGCCGACGGCGTGGTGCACCTGAGCTTCCCGATCGCGCCCACCGAGGCGACGCTGGAGGTGCAGCGCGGCCGGGAGCACCGCACCGAGGCCCGGTCGATCGCCCGGCTGCTCGCCCCCCGGGGCATCGCCGTCTACGGTGCCAGCACCACCGGCCAGGGCGTCGGCGCGGCGCTGCTCGGGCACCTGCGCGACGGCGGCTTCGCCGGGGCGATCGTGCCCGTGCACCCCAGCGCGGCGACCGTGGCGGGACTGCCCGCGTACCCGTCGGCGGCCGACGCCGGCCAGGACATCGACCTCGCCGTGGTGGCGGTGCCGCCGGACGCGGTGACCGACGTGGTGCACGACGCCGCACGCGCCGGCGCGCACGGCCTGGTGGTGATCTCGGCCGGGTTCGCCGAGTCCGGCCCGGCCGGCGCGGCGGCGCAGCGCGCGCTGGTCCGCGCCGCGCACCTGGCCGGCATGCGGGTGGTCGGCCCGAACTGCCTCGGCGTCGCCAACACCGACCCGGCGGTACGCCTCAACGCCACGCTCGCCCCGGTGCTGCCCGCGGCGGGCCGGGTCGGCGTGTTCAGCCAGTCCGGCGCGTTCGGGGTGGCGCTGCTGGCCGAGGCGTCCCGGCGCGGGCTCGGCCTCTCCAGCTTCGTGTCGGCCGGCAACCGGGCCGACGTGTCCGGCAACGACCTGCTCCAGTACTGGCAGGACGACCCGGCCACCGACGTCATCACGCTCTACCTGGAGACGTTCGGCAACCCGCGCAAGTTCGCCCGGCTGGCCCGGCGCATCGGCCGCCGCAAGCCGGTGGTGGCGCTCGCCTCGCTGGCCCGGCCGCCGGGCGTGGGGGAGGCGCCCGCGCTGGACGCGGCGGCGGTGAGCGCGTTGTTCGCCCAGTCCGGCGTGATCCGGGTGGACACCGTGTCCGAACTGCTCGACGTCGGTGTGCTGCTGGCCCACCAGCCGCTGCCGGCCGGGCGGCGGGTCGCCGTGGTGGGCAACTCGTCGGCGCTGACCGGGCTGGCCGCCACCGCCTGCGCCGCCCAGGGACTGAGCGTCGCCGACGGCTACCCGCAGGACGTGGGGCCGAACGCCGGGGCCGCCGCGTACGCCACCGCGCTCGGTGACGCGGTCGCCGACGAGCGGGTGGACGCCGTGGTGGCGGTGTTCGCGCCGCCGCTGCCGGGCCAGCTCGCCGACCCGGTGGCCGACTTCGCGGCGGCGCTGCCCGACGCGCGGGTCACCGGCAAGCCGGTGGTGGCGACGTTCCTCGCCGGGCTGGTGCCGGCCGGGGTGCCGGCGTACCCGAGCGTGGAGGAGGCGGTACGCGCGCTGGGCCGGGTGACCGCGTACGCGGACTGGCTGCGCCGGCCACCGGGCGTGCTGCCGGACCTGGCCGACGTGGACAGGGCGGCCGGGCACGCCGCGCTGCGCCCCGACGGGGCCGACGCGGCGGCGTTGCTGCGCGCGTACGGGATCGACGTGGTGGAGTCCGTGCCGGCCGGCAGCGCCGACGAGGTGCTGGCGGCAGCCGACCGGCTCGGCCGGCCGGTGGCGCTCAAGGCCGCCGCGCCCGGGCTGCGGCACCGCCTCGACCTCGGCGCGGTACGCCTCGACCTGGCCGACGCCGCCGCGCTGCGCCGCGCGTACGCCGAGATGGCAGCGGTGTTCGGCGCGGAGGTTCTGGTGCAGCCGATGGTCGCGCCCGGTGTGGCGTGCGTGGTGGAGCTGGTGGAGGATCCGGCGTTCGGGCCGGTGGTCGGCTTCGGGCTCGGTGGCGTGGCGACCGAGCTGCTGGGCGACCGGGCCTGGCGCGCGGTCCCGCTCACCGACCGGGACGCCGCCGAACTGGTCGACGAGCCCCGCGCGGCGCCGCTGCTGCGCGGGCACCGGGGTGCCGCGCCGGTGGACCGGGCGGCCCTTGTCGACCTGCTGGTACGGGTCGGGCGGCTCGCCGACGAGCAGCCCCGGGTTCGGTCGCTCACGCTGAACCCGGTGCTGGCCCGGCCGGACGGCATCTCGGTGCTGCACGCCACTGTGCGCACCGGCGCCGAGTCCCCGCGCCCCGACACCGGCCCCCGCCGCTTGTAAGGAAGGGCCCCTTCTTAACGCCTCCGGTAGAGGAAGGGCCCCTTCTTAACAGCCGCGCGCCACAGCGCCCGGCCGCGCGCCACAGCGCGCCACCGCGCGCTCCACAAGGCTCAGCCGCGCGCGGAGATCTGCTGCACCGACCACTCGTTGCCGTCCGGGTCGCGGAAGAACAGGAAGCCGACGTTGTCCAGCGGGTGCGGCACCGGGTACGGGTTCTGGCCCATCACCTGGATCTCGCTCACCTCGACGCCCCGCTCGACCAGTTCGGTGCGCGCCCGCTCCAGGTCCGGTACGACCAGTTGCACGCCCTTGAGCGAGCCCGGCGCCATCTCCGGTACGACGCCCCGGCCGAGGACGATCGAGCAGCCGGAGCCCGGGGGAGTGAGCTGGACGATCCGCCCCGCGCCGCCCAGGTCGGTGTCGTGGTCGACGACGAAGCCGAGCCGTTGCGCGTAGAACTCCTTGGCCCGGTCCACGTCGGAGACCGGTACGACCACCACTTCCAGCGTCCAGTTCATGTCGTCGCTCCTGTCGTCGAATCGGTGTGCAGCGCTGCCGCGAGCCGGTCGAACGCCTCGCTCAGGCCGCGGGTCATCGGATAGCGCAGGACGGTGTCGCGGCCCTGCGCGGTGGCGTACCGCAGGTGGGTGACGACTGTCGTCCGGTCCGCCGAGCCGGTGAAGTCGTGGCGGACGAGCGTCTCGCCCGGATAGGACTGGTCGTCGAAGAGTTCGGTGCAGACCAGCCGCGCGGGCGGGTCGACCTCCCGGTACGTGCCGCCCTGGCCCATCAGGTCGCCGTCCGGCCCTCGGGAGACGAACCGCCACCGCCCGCCCACCCGCAGGTCCACCTCGCACTCGACGAGATGCCAGCCCCGGGCGCCCCACCAGCGGACCAGCAGCTCGGGGCGGGTGAAGGCGGCGAACACGAGGTGGCGCGGAGCGGCGAAGTCGCGGCTGAGCCGGATCTCCCGGTCGCCGGGCAGGCTCACGGTCAGGCCGGTCACCGCTGCTCCCCGGCGGTCAGTTCGGCGAGCACGTCGTCCAGTCGCGCGTAGCTCTCGGCCCAGTAGTCCCGGTAGTCCGCCAGCCATGCGACCGCCTCCCGCAGCGGCCGGGCGTCGAGCCGGCAGGGACGGCGTTGCGCGTCCCGGCCCCGGGTGACCAGGCCGGCGCGTTCGAGCACCTTGAGGTGCTTGGAGACGGCCGGCTGGCTCATCGCGAACGGCTCGGCCAGCTCGGTGACAGTCGCCTCCCCGGCGGCCAGCCGGGTGAGGATGGCGCGCCGGGTGGGGTCGGCGAGCGCGGCGAAGGTGGCGTCGAGCAGGTCCGCGGACACGTTGATAACCTCCTGGTTGTGTAACCATTCGGTTGTATACGGTGGGAGCGCCCGGGTCAAGCACGACAGGCCCCGGCGAACCGCCGGGGCCTGTCGGGGCAGGGGTGGATCAGCAGGCGTACGCCTCCAGCCGGTTCGCCCGCTCCGGGTCGCGCAGCTTGAGCAGCGTGACCTTCTCGATCTGCCGGATCCGCTCCCGGGACAGACCGAACTCGCGGCCGACCTCGTCCAGCGTGCGCTGCCGGCCGTCGTCCAGGCCGAAGCGCAGCCGGATCACCGCCTGCTCCCGCTGGGACAGCGTGGCCAGCACGATGCGGACCTCGTTGCGCAGCTCGCCGTTGGTGGCGGCGTCACCCGGTTCGGTACGCGGGTCGACGGCGGCGACGAAGTCGCCGAGCGCGCTCTCGCCGTCCTCGCCGACGGCCTGGTCGAGGCTGACCGGCTCCCGGTCGTAGGAGATCAGCTCGATCACCTGGAACTCCGGGATCTCCAGCGCCGTGGCGACCTCGCTGACGGTGGGCTCGCGGCCCAGCGTCACCGACAGCTCGCGGCGTACCCGGACCATCCGGTTGACCTGCTCGACCATGTGCACCGGGATGCGGATGGTGCGGGCCTGGTCGGCCATGGCGCGGGTGATGGCCTGGCGGATCCACCAGGTGGCGTAGGTGGAGAACTTGTAGCCCTTGGTGTAGTCGAACTTCTCGACGGCGCGGATGAGGCCGAGGTTGCCTTCCTGGATGAGGTCGAGGAAGGCCATGCCGCGACCGGTGTAGCGCTTGGCGATGCTCACCACCAGCCGCAGGTTCGCCTCCAGCAGGTGGTCCTTGGCGGCACGGCCCTCGGCCGCGATCAGCGCCAGGTCCGCGCGCAGCTCGGCGGAGACGGGGGTGCAGGTGGCCAGCTTCTCCTCGGCGAAGAGGCCGGCCTCGATCCGCCTGCTCAGCTCGACCTCCTGCGCCGCGGTGAGCAGCTTGGTGCGGCCGATGCCGTTCAGGTACGCCCGGACCAGGTCGGTGGAGACGCCGCGCTCGTCGGTGGCGTCGAGGTCCGTGAGGGTGACGTCCATGTCCTGGTGCTCGATCATCTGCTGGGTCATCTCTGTTCTCCCCGTGTCCGACGTGCCTACCGGTCCCGTGCCGCCCACGCGGTGGTGGCCGATGACAAACAGCTTGGCGGTCGGGGCGTGAGACGGGAGTGAGGCGATCGGGGACCCGACAGGAATCCACGCGGGAATCCGGCATTCCCTTGCCCGGCGCGGTTACGGTGCCACCGACCGGCCGTCGGGGCCGGCCCGGCACTGATGATCGGAGAACGTGGTGGTCTTCAAGCGGCTCATGCAGGCGATGGGTGTGGGCGGACCGTCGGTGGAGACGGTGCTGGCCAACCCGAACTGCCGTCCGGGCGGCGTTCTGGAGGGCCGGATCCAGGTGGTCGGCGGCGACCACCCGGTGGACGTGAGCTACGTCGCACTCGGCCTGGTCACGCGGGTCGAGGTGGAGAGCTCCGACAGCGAGTACGACGTCAACCAGGAGTTCGGCCGGGCCCAGATGACCGGCCCGTTCCGGCTGGAGCCGGGGCAGCGTCACGACGTGCCGTTCCGCTTCCAGGTGCCCTGGGAGACCCCGCTGACCGACCTGTACGGCCAGCACCTGCACGGCATGACGATGGGTCTGCGTACCGAGCTGGAGGTGGCGCGGGCGATGGACAAGGGTGACCTGGACCCGGTGGCGGTGCACCCGCTGCCCGCCCACGAGCGGCTGCTGGAGGCGCTGCTACGGCTGGGCTTCCGCTTCGCGCGCGCCGACGTCGAGCGTGGACACATCTACGGCGTACACCAGCAGTTGCCCTTCTACCAGGAGATCGAGTTCTACCCGGCGCCGCAGTACGCGGGCGCGATGAACCAGCTGGAGGTCACCTTCGTGACCGATCCGCGCCAGGTCCACGTGGTGCTGGAGCTGGACAAGCGGGGCGGCCTGTTCACCGAGGGCCGGGACGCGTTCGGCCGGTTCACAGTGGACCACGCGACCGCGGACCGCACGGACTGGGCCGCCCAGCTCGACGGCTGGCTGCGGCAGTCGCTGTCCCGCCGGGGCCTGTTCTTCTAGAGGTCGAGCACGAGGGTCCGGGGACCGACGTTGACGCTCTCCACCAGCATGTGGGCGCGGAAACGGCCGGTCTCCACCTTCGCGCCCCGGGACCGCAGCTGCTCGACCACCGCGTCCACAAGGGGTTCGGCCACCTCGGCGGGAGCGGCGGCGGTCCAGCTCGGCCGCCGGCCCTTGCGGGCGTCGCCGTAGAGCGTGAACTGGCTGACCACGAGCAGCGGCGCCCCGACGTCCGCGGCGCTGCGCTCGTCGTCGAGGATGCGCAGCTCGTGCAGCTTGCGGGCCATCGTGGCGGCCACCTGCGGGGTGTCGGTGTGGGTGACGCCGAGCAGCACCAGCAGCCCGTCGGCGATCTCGCCGGTGACCTCGTCGCCGACAGTCACCCGGGCCCGGCCGACGGTCTGCACCACCGCCCGCATCAGTCGGTCACCGGCTCGACGATGCCGCGCTCGACCAGGTGCGCCACGATCGGTCCGGCCGCCTCGGCCAGCTCGTCCGGTGCCACGTCGTGCGCGGCGGCCAGCAGGGCGAGCTGGTCGCGCAGCGGCAGCCGGCCGTCGGCGCCGCCGACCAGGGCGAGCACCAGCGGGTCGATCTCCTCCGACCAGCGCAGGCCGCGCGGCATGGCCAGGACCTGCCGGTCCACCGCCCAGCCGTCGTCGCCCATGGTGGCCTCCTGCCGGAGCTGGAGTCCTTCGGCGGCACGGTAGCGGGCGGCGAGCAGACCCTCGGTGTCCCGGGTGCGCAGCCAGTCCTGCCGGCCGAACCACTCGCCGATCCGGTCGCCCAGCGGCGGCTCGACCCGCTGACGCAGGTCCTCCACCCGGACGACCGGCCGGTCGTGGCCGGAGCGGCGCAGCGAGACGATGCCGAAGCCGATCGCCTCGACCTTGTGCGCGTCGAACCAGTCCAGCCAGGCCGCCATTCGCTGCGGGTCGGCGCTCTCGCCGACGTCGGTGAGCCAGAGGTTCACGTACGCCATCGGGTCGGCCACCTCGCGCTGGATCACCCAGGCGTCCAGGCCGGTGCCGGCGAACCAGCCGGTGACCCGCTCGGCCCAGTCCTCGCCGGTGACGTGCACCCAGTTCGCCAGGTACTGCATGGTGCCGCCCTCGGTGAGCAGGTCCGGCGCGGCAGCGGCCAGCTCCGCGCCGATCGCGTCGCCCACCCGCCCGGAGTCCCGGTAGACGTGCGTGGTGGTGCCCGGGCCGACCACGAACGGCGGGTTGCTGACCACCAGGTCGAAGCGGCGCCCGGCCACCGGGGCGACCATGTCGCCGCGCAGCAGCTCCCAGTCCTGGCCGTTGAGCGCGGCGGTGGTGGCGGCGAACCGCAGCGCCCGCTCGGAGACGTCGGTGGCGGTGACCCGGCGGGCGTGGGTGCTCAGGTGCAGCGCCTGGACGCCGGAGCCGGTGCCCAGGTCGAGCGCGGTGTCCACGACGGGGCGCACGGCGGCCGAGATCAGCGTCTGGGTGGCACCGCCGATGCCCAGCACGTGCTCGGCGTGCAGCGGGCGCCCGGGCCGCGCGCTGGCGGGCACGTCGGCGAGCACCCACCAGTCGTCGCCGTACGGCTCCAGGTCGACCCCGGCGCGCAGGCCGTCGCCGTGCCGCTCGACGATGCCCCCGGCCAGCGCCTCGTCCAGCGCCAGCGGGGCCAGCGCGTCGGCGACCGCCGCCTCCGGCTCGGTCTGGTCGCAGATGAAGACGCGGATCAGCGTGGCCAGCCGGTCCCGGTCCTCGGTGGCGCGCAGCGCGGCCCGGTAGTCGTTACGGGCCACCGCCCCGGTGCCCTGCGGGCCCAGGCGGTCGGCGATCCCGTTGGCGGTGAAGCGGGCGAGCGTCAGCGCGGTGCGCAGCGCGTCGACCCCGGCGGGGGAGAGCAGCATCTCGTGACGGTCCACGTGCCCATCCTGCCTCGGGCGCACTCCGGCGTGGCGCACACCCGCCGATCCATAACGTGAACCGCATCTATCGGCAACTATCTCTTTCATGTCTATCGATCTCTGGTTAGCATTCCTGCCAACATCCGTCGATGGGGTGATCCGGCCACAAACCGGGCCGCCCCGGTAGGGAGCCAGACGATGCCCGACGTGTCCCTTCCCCGGCGCCGCGCGCTGCGTGCGCTCGCCGTCACGGCCGCCGCCGCGGCCTTCGCCGCCGCCGCCTCCACGCCCGCTCTCGCCGCACCCACCGGGGAGATCCGGTACGCCGGTGCCGCCGACGCCGTCAGCGGCAGCTACGTGGTCGTGCTCAAGGGCGACGCGGTCGGCACCGCGAACACCCTCGCCGCCCGTACCGCCGTGCCGGACCGGGCCGCCGGCCTGGCCAAGCGCTACGGCGGCAACGTCGGCACGGTGTGGAGCTCCGCTCTCACCGGCTACAGCGCGAAGATGACCCCCGCCCAGGCGCGCCGGCTCGCCGCCGACCCGTCCGTCGCGTACGTCGAGCAGGACCGCGTCATGACCACCCAGGGCACCCAGACCGGCGCCACCTGGGGCCTGGACCGGATCGACCAGCGCAACCTGCCGCTGAACAGCACCTTCACCTACCCGAACACCGCCAGCAACGTACGCGCCTACATCATCGACACGGGCATCCGCACCACGCACAGCGACTTCGGCGGCCGGGCCACCTGGGGCACCAACACGGTGGACACCAACAACACCGACTGCAACGGCCACGGCACCCACGTCGCCGGCACGGTCGGCGGCACCAAGTACGGCGTGGCCAAGGGCGTGCGCCTGGTGGCCGTCAAGGTGCTCAACTGCTCCGGCAGCGGCACCACCGCCGGCGTGATCAGCGGCGTCAACTGGGTCACCTCGAACGCGGTGAAGCCGGCCGTGGCGAACATGAGCCTCGGCGGCGGCGCCAGCACCACGCTGGACAACGCGGTGGCCAACTCGATCAACTCCGGCATCACGTACGCGCTCGCGGCCGGCAACTCCAGCGCCAACGCGTGCAACTCCTCGCCGGCCCGTGTCGCCTCGGCGATCACCGTCGGCTCGACCACCAGCACCGACGCGCGGTCGTCCTTCTCCAACTACGGCTCCTGCGTGGACATCTTCGCCCCGGGTTCGTCGATCACCTCGGCGTGGCGCACCAGCGACACCGCCACCAACACGATCAGCGGCACCTCGATGGCGTCCCCGCACGTGGCCGGCGCGGCCGCGCTCGTCCTGTCCGCCAACACCTCCTACACCCCGGCTCAGGTGGCCAGCTACCTGACCAGCAACGCCACCACCGGCAAGGTGACCAGCCCGGGCTCGGGCTCGCCGAACCGGCTGCTCTTCGTCGTCAACTGACGGCACCGGTGACCTGACCACACCGTGGGCCGCGGCCCGGTGGACCTCCCAGGGGTCCGCCGGGCCGCGTCACGTCGTCGGGGAGTCGCCGCCGCCGACCGGCGGCCGGCGCGGCACTATGGTCCCCATGACGCTGTCACTGCCCATCGACCCGCAGGCGAACGAACTGCTGGGCCGCAGCCCGCTGGCCCTGCTCCTCGGCATGGTGCTGGACCAGCAGGTGCCGATGGAGAAGGCGTTCTCCTCCCCGTACGTGCTGGCACAGCGGCTCGGCCACGAGCCCGACGCCGCGGAGCTGGCCGGGTACGACCCGGAGGCGCTGGTGGAGATCTTCGCCCGGCCGCCCGCGCTGCACCGTTTCCCCAAGGCGATGGCGGCCCGCGTGCAGGAGGTGTGCCGCGCGCTCGTCGAGCGCTACGACGGCGACCCGGCCCGGCTCTGGTCCGACGTGACCGACGGCCGGGAGCTGCTGCGCCGGGTGGGTGAGCTGCCCGGGTTCGGCCGGCAGAAGGCGCAGATCTTCGTCGCGCTGCTCGGCAAGCGGTTCGGGATCACCCCGGACGGCTGGCGCGAGGCGGCCGGCGACTACGGCGACGCGGACGCCCACCGGTCGGTCGCGGACGTGACCGACCCGGACTCGCTGCGCCGCGTACGCGAGTTCAAGCAGCGGATGAAGGCGGAGGCGAAGGCCGCGAAGGGCTGATCCGCCGCCCGCCGCCGCAACCGGCCGCCGTCCCTGTCGTTTGTCGCCAGGACGGGGGACGGGAGCGGACGATGACCGAGCAGCGGGGCGGGGCGCTGCTGCGCACCGGGTCCAGCCCGGGGCGGGCCACCTTCCTGGAGCTCTTCTTCGACCTGGTCTTCGTGTTCGCGCTGACCCGGGTCTCGCAGCGCCTGATCAACGGCATCGACGGCCCGGCCGGCGCGGTGGCCGCCGAGGTGGGCAAGACCCTGCTGCTGTTCCTGGTGCTCTGGCAGGTCTGGACCCTCACCACCTGGGTGACCAGCCGGTACGAGCCGGAGCGCACGGTCATCCAGGTCGTGGTGGTCGGCACCATGTTCGGCAGCCTGGTGCTGGGGGTGACGCTGCCCCGCGCCCTGGAGGAGCGGGCGCTGCCGTTCGCACTCGCGTACGTGGTGGTGATGGTCGGCCGGCCGTTGCTGATCGCGGCGGCGCTGCGGGGGCATCCGCGCCGGATGGTCCCGCTGCGGCTGGCCGCCTGGGCGGGATTCAGCGCCCCGCTCTGGATCGCCGGCGCGCTGATGCCCGGCCCCCGTCTGGCGCTGTGGGTCGTCGCGCTGGCGGTGGACCACCTCGGCACGTTCCTGGGCTGGCCGCTGCCGTGGATCGGGGCGTCGCGCATCCGGCAGTGGCTCGTCGCCGGGGAGCACCTCGCCGAGCGCTACCAGCAGATCTTCCTCATCGCGCTCGGTGAGTCGATCCTGGTGATCGGCGTGACCTACAGCGGGAAGGAGTTCTCCGCCGAAGCGGCGGTGGCGTTCGCGATCTCGTTCGTGATCACGGCGTTGCTCTGGCGGATCTACTTCTACCGGGCCGGTCACCTGCTGGCGGAGGCGCTGCGGATGGCCGGCACGCCGGGGCGGCTGGCCGAGTCGGCGGCGCAGACCCACCTGTTCATGGTGCTCGGGGTGCTCAGCGCCGCGGTCGGCTACGAGCTGGTCATCGCCCACCCGTACGACACGGCCCGGCCGAACTGGCTGGTCTTCGTGGTGGGCGGCCCGGCGCTGTTCCTGGCCGCCCGTTCCCGGTTCGAGTACGAGATCTTCGGCCGGGTGTCCCGCCCCCGGCTGGCCGGGCTGCTGGCCCTGGTGCTGCTCCTGCCCGCGCTGGCGACCGTGCCGGCGATGTTCGCGCTCGGCGCGGTGGCAGTCGTGCTGGCGCTCGTCGCGTTCGCCGACGCCCGCCGGGCCTGGCACCGGCCGCCGGAGCCCTCCGCCTCGCCGATCGGGCGCGAGGCGCTCGGCGAGGCCGGGCCCGAGGCGTGAGCCGTCAGGCGGCGGTCGGGCGGGACAGCGACGCCAGCGCGCGGCGGACGTCGGCCAGCGAGACGGTGGCCGAGTCGTCCAGGTCGGCCAGGCCGGCCTCGATCCACTGCCGCATCAGCGTGGTCACGCCGATGCCGCGCGCGTCGGCGGCGGCGCGGACCCGTTCGTACGTCTCCAGCGGGAGCCGGACCGACCGGCTGACCATCGGCACGTCGGTGTCCGGGGTGGGCAGTTGCGCCGGTGACGTGTCGTCGATCAGGTCGGCGAACGCGTCGCCTCCGGCGTGGAACCGCTTGGTCGCCTCGTCACGATGCATCGTGACCGCCTCCTCGTCGGCGTGATCTCCGCACCGCCTCGTCGTAGCGCTTGGCCTCGACGTCGCTCAGCTCGCGGGCGGAGAGGATGTCCCAGTCGTTGTCGGTGCCGTCGGCCTCGGCCAGCAGCACGGCGAGCCGCCGGCCCCGGTGGTCGGTGGCGTAGACCACCATCACGTCGTCACCGAGGTGCCGGATGACCCGGCGGTTGCTGTGCAGGGCCTCCCAGACTTCCCCGGGTGTGACGTCGTAGACCCGCAGGTTCGCCAGCGCCTCGTCGGTGAAGCTGAACCGGTTGGCCACGGGCGAAGCGTACCACGCACGTAACACGCGCCCGGCTGTCACGAATGTCGCCGATCATCCGTCCGGAGTGACAGGATGGGCCCTATCCCCTTGTAGGAGGTCCGTGGTGAAGCGTCAGGCGTACCAGCCGATACTGATCACCGACGCCCCGCGCAGCCAGGACGACCAGCTCAACAGCCGGCAGAAGCGTTACGTGCTGATGATGGCCATCCGGGTCGCGTGTCTGGTGGCGGGCGCGATCCTGGTCGGCGCGAAGGCCCCGCTGCTCTGGCTCTGGCTGCCGCTGTGCGCGCTCGGCATGGTGCTCGTGCCCTGGCTCGCCGTGCTGCTCGCCAACGACCGGCCGCCCAAGGAGGAGCACCGGCTGGCGAACCGGTTCCAGAACCGGCGCCGCGAGGAGCCCGCGCCCACCGCTCTGACCGCCGAGGAGCGCCCGCACAAGATCATCGACGCGGAGCCCTGACCGGCCCGGGCGGAGCACCGCCCGGACCGGCCACCGCCGTCAGGGCGCCGGGCGGGCGCCCACCGTCGTCACGGCGAGCGCGCCCAGGTCACCGGCGCGGGCCAGCGCGGCACGCGGGTCGGCCCCGGCCAGCCACGCGGTGAGCAGCCCGGCCGCGAACGCGTCGCCGGCGCCGGTCACGTCCACCACGTCCACCCCTGGTGCCGGCGCGAACTCCACCACACCGCCGCGCTCCACCCACACCGCGCCCGCCGCGCCGCGCTTGACCACCACCCGGTGCGCCACGGCGGTCAGCGCCCGCGCCTGCGCCGCCGGGTCCAGCCCGCCGGCCAGCACCGTCGCCTCGTCCGTGTTGACCAGCAGCAGGTCGACGTCGCGTACCCAGGTCAGGAACGCCCCGCCGACGCGCCGCAGCGGCGCCGCGGACGCCGCGTCGACGCTGACGGTCAGCCCGCGCTCGCGGGCGGTGGCCAGCGCGCGCAGGCCGGCGCCGCGCGACCCGACGTCCAAGAGGGTGTACGCGGACAGGTGCAGATGCCCGGCGTCGGGCGCGGCGGTCAGCGCCGCGTCCACGTGCGCGGCGGTCAGCCGCAGGTTCGCGCCCCGCTGGCTGATCATCGTGCGCTCCCCGTCATGGGCGAGCACGATGACGGTGCCGGTCGGGTAGCCCTCGTGCCGCTCCACCGCGCAGTCCACACCGATGCGGGTCAGCTCGGCCACCCGCTCCCGGCCGGTCTCGTCGTCGCCGACGGCGGCGACCAGCGTCACCGCGGCGCCCTGCCCGGCGAGCCAGGCCGCGGTGTTCGCCGCCTGCCCGCCGCCGCTGAACCGGATCCCGGCCGCGGTGTCCGAGCCGGTCGCGAGCGGCCCGGACAGCACCGCGAGC
This sequence comes from Micromonospora sp. AB353, assembly GCF_049538395.1. Classification (NCBI taxonomy): domain Bacteria; kingdom Bacillati; phylum Actinomycetota; class Actinomycetes; order Micromonosporales; family Micromonosporaceae; genus Micromonospora; species Micromonospora sp. AB353. The sequence continues at coordinate 175,642 of NZ_JBMVFV010000003.1, forward strand.
ACGTCGGTGATCACGTCGCCGACGACGACTATCCGCGGCGTCGCGCTCATGGGGTGCGGCGGGCCGCCGCGGCGACCGCGATCCGGGCCGCGAGGTCGGCGTTGCGCAGGATGATCCGGACGTTCACCGCCAGGCTGGCGCCCTCTGTCGCGGAGTGGAAGTGCGACAGCAGGAACGGGGTGACCGCCTTGCCGGTGATCCCCTCGCGGGCCAGCGCGGCCAGCCCCTCGGCGAGCGTGCGGTCGTGCAGCGCCGGGTCGAGCTGCTCGTCGGCGGGCAGCGGGTTGGCCACCACCAGACCGCCGTGGTGCACGCCGTGCGCCGCGCGGGCGGCCAGCACGTCCGCCACCTGCTCCGGCGACTCGACCGACCAGTCCAGGTCGAAGCCCGCGTCGGTGAGGTAGAAGCCGGGGAAGCGGCGGGTGCGGTAGCCGACCACGCCCACCCCGAGCGTCTCCAGCCGCTCCAGCGTGGCGCCCACGTCGAGGATCGACTTCACCCCGGCGCAGACCACGGCGATCGGCGTCCGGGCCAGCGTGACCAGGTCGGCCGACTCGTCGAAGGTCTGCGCCGCCTCCCGGTGCACCCCGCCGAGCCCGCCGGTGGCGAACACACCGATACCGGCCGCCGCAGCGACAGCGCTCGTGGCCGCCACGGTGGTGGCACCGTCCGCGCCCGTCGCCGCCGCCGGGGCCAGGTCGCGGACCGAGAGCTTGCTCACGCCGTCGACGGTGGCGAGGCGGGTGAGCTGGGTGTCGTCCAGCCCCACCCGCAGCTCGCCGGCGACCATGCCGATGGTGGCCGGCACCGCCCCCGCGTCCCGTACCGCCTGCTCGATCTCGCGCGCCACCCGCAGGTTGTCCGGGCGGGGCAGCCCGTGCGAGACGATCGTGCTCTCCAACGCCACGACCGGGCGGTCGTCCCGCAGGGCGTCGGCCACCTCACTACCGAGACTGATGTGAAAGTTGGTCACGTCGGTTACCGTACGGGCCGCTTCCGGCCGGGGCCCAGGTGGACCGGGGCGGACCGACCTGCAAAACTGGAACGCCGGAGGTGGAGTCGTGAGCACAGAGGTTCTCGAGCGTCCCGAGCTGAAGGACGCGGACACTGGTCCGGAGATGTTCCACTACGTCCGCAAGGAGAAGATCGCCGAGAGTGCCGTCATGGGCACCTACGTGGTCGCGCTCTGCGGCGAGACGTTCCCGGTCACCAAGGCGGCCAAGCCCGGCTCGCCCGTGTGCCCGAAGTGCAAGGAGATCTACGACTCGTACGCCGAGTGACAGCGGGCGGCTCCGCCGCCCCTCGACGTAACCTGCGGCGGTGACCACCTCCACCGCCCTGCTTCTCGCCGACCTGACCGGCGTGGCGGTCTTCGCCGCCTCCGGCGCCTCCGCGGCGGTGGCGAAACGGCTCGACCTGTTCGGGGTGGTCTTCGTCGGTGTGGTCGCCGCGCTCGGCGGCGGCATCTTCCGCGACCTGGTCATCGACGAGGTACCCCCGCTGGCGTTCGCCGACTGGCGCTACGCCGCCACCGCTGCCGTCGTCGCCGCGGCCGTGTTCTGGCTGCACCCCCAGCTCGCCCGGCTGCGCACCACGGTCCTCGTGCTGGACGCCGCCGGCCTCGGCCTGTTCACCGTCACCGGCACGCTCAAGGCTCTCGACGCCGCCGTGCCGGCGGTCGGCGCCTGCATGATCGGCATGCTCACCGCCATCGGCGGCGGTCTCGGCCGGGACCTGCTCACCGGCGAGATCCCGGTGGTGCTGCGCCGGGAGATCTACGCCCTCGCGGCGCTCGCCGGCTCGGTCGCGGTGGCGCTGCTGTCGGCCTGCGGACAGGCCACCGCCGTGCCGCTCACCGGCGCCGCGCTGTTCGTGTTCGGGCTGCGCCTGATCGCGTTGCGCCGCCGCTGGTCCGCCCCGGTGGCGACGATGCGGCCGCCGCGCACCGGCACCCGGGGACCACTGCCCTGACCCGCCCTGCGCCGGGGTGGACGGATGTGACAGGCGTGGCGTCGAGTGGGGCGTACGGCCCGCGCTGGTTATGCTGAACCGGCCTTCGCGGCACCGGATGCGCGAGGGCGTTTTCATGGGCGGCGGCTCCCGTGGCCCCGGTCGGGCCCGCCGCCGTCCGCGGCGGAGAGGAGCTACGCGTGCCACCGCGGATGCCGGCGCTCGACACGTTCCCGCCCCTGCGCGCCTGGCAACGCAAGGCGCTCGTCGAATACCTTCGCCGCCGGACCGAGGACTTCACCGCGGTCGCCACGCCCGGCGCCGGTAAGACCACGTTCGCGCTGCGCATCGCCGCCGAGCTGCTCGCCGACGGCACCGTCGAGGCGGTCACCGTGGTCGCGCCGACCGAACACCTGAAGACCCAGTGGGCGCAGGCCGCGGCCCGGGTCGGCATCCAGCTCGACGCCGCGTTCCGTAACGCCGACCTGCACTCCGCCGCCGACTTCCACGGCGCGGTGGTCACCTACGCCCAGGTGGGCATGGCGCCGCAGGTGCACCGGCGGCGCACCATGACCCGGCGCACGCTGGTCATCCTCGACGAGATCCACCACGCGGGCGACTCGCGTACCTGGGGCGACGGCGTGAAGGCGGCCTTCGAGCCCGCGGTACGCCGGCTGATGCTCACCGGTACGCCGTTCCGCTCCGATGACAACCCGATCCCGTTCGTCAGCTACGAGCGCGGCGGCGACGGGCTGCTGCGCTCCCGCGCCGACTCGGTCTACGGCTACTCCGACGCGCTGCGCGAGGGCGTGGTCCGGCCGGTGCTGTTCCTGGCGTACTCGGGGGAGACCCGCTGGCGCACCAACGCCGGTGAGGAGCTGGCCGCCCGCCTGGGCGAGCCGATGACGCAGGACCTGATCGCCCAGGCGTGGCGTACCGCGCTGGACCCGGCCGGCGACTGGATGCCGCAGGTGCTGCGCGCCGCCGACGCCCGGCTGACAGTGCTGCGCGCCAACGGCATGCCCGACGCGGGCGGCCTGGTCATCGCCAGCGACCAGCAGGTGGCCCGCTCGTACGCGAAGCTGCTCGAGCAGGTGACCGGTGAGAAGGCCGCCGTGGTGCTCTCCGACGACCAGGGCGCGTCCGCGCGGATCGCGACGTTCGCCGCCTCCCAGCAACGGTGGCTGGTCGCGGTGCGGATGGTGTCCGAGGGCGTCGACATCCCCCGCCTGGCGGTCGGCGTGTACGCGACGAGTGCCAGCACCCCGCTGTACTTCGCGCAGGCGATCGGCCGGTTCGTCCGGGCCCGCCGCTCCGGCGAGACCGCGTCGGTGTTCCTGCCCAGCGTGCCGCACCTGCTCGGGCTCGCCAGCGAGATGGAGGCCGAGCGGGACCACGTGCTCGGCAAGCCGAAGGACCGCGAGGGCTTCGACGACGACCTGCTGGAGCGCGCCCAGCGCGACGACGGCGCCAGCGGGGAGCTGGAGAAGCGTTTCGCCGCGCTCTCCGCGACCGCCGAGCTGGATCAGGTGATCTTCGACGGCGCCTCGTTCGGCACCGCCGCCCAGGCCGGCACGCCCGAGGAGGAGGAATACCTCGGTCTGCCCGGTCTGCTCACCGCCGACCAGGTCTCGCTGCTGCTGACCAAGCGGCAGGCCGAGCAGCTCGCCGCGCAGAAGCGCCGGGCCGCCCAGCGGACCGCTGAGCCGGCCGCTACGGCCCCGGCGGCGGCGCCCCCACCGATGAGTGCCGCCCAGCGCCGGGTGGCGCTACGGCGGCAACTGAACGCCCTGGTGGCCGCCCGGCACCACCACACCGGCCAGCCGCACGGCAAGATCCACGCCGAGCTGCGCCGGATCTGCGGCGGCCCGCCCAGCGCACAGGCGACGATCGAGCAGCTCGAGGAGCGCATCGCCACCGTGCAGACCCTGTAAGGAAGGGCCCCCTGTTAACGCCTCCGGTAGAGCAGGGGCCCCTTCTTAACACCGGGCGGCGCCAGGCGGCACCGGCATGAAAAACCGGCCGGAGGCTCCCCTTGCGGGTGCCTCCGGCCGGTCATGTCGGGTTGTGGACTTCTTGTCGGACCTCAGTTCGCCATCAGATCGGCGCCTCGCCAGCTGAACTCCGGGTCCGACGCGTAGCGCACGGTGATCTTGACGAGATCCTCCGCGTACTTGTTCGCGTGGTGCCCACAGAACACCAGCTCGCTCCCACCCGCCAGAGTGATGCGGAGCTTGCCGGCAGCATTGCAGCGGTCGCACCGTTCATCGGCGGCCGGGGGGCTCACCGTCTCGGGCGGCGGCGTGAGGGTCGGGGTCATCGCCTTCCTCCTCTGGTCGTCACCGATGAACACTCTCTTCGGTTGCTCACCTATCGTGCAACACCCATCTCGGGCCCTGCCTTCCCTGTGTGCCCGCGGGGGACCGAGGTCACACCTGGCGTGGAGGACAGTGTGCCGTGCACCAAGGGTGCCACGTCAACGATCACAAACAGGCAACCGAACGATCACCAAAGAGTGTTCTACGGCTGGTGATCAAACCGGCACGATTTGTTGACGTGCGCGGTCAGTCCAGGTAGTCGCGGAGCACCTGGGAACGCGAGGGGTGCCGCAACTTGGACATGGTCTTGGATTCGATCTGCCGGATGCGTTCCCGGGTCACGCCGTACACCTGGCCGATCTCGTCCAGAGTGCGCGGCTGGCCGTCGGTGAGGCCGAAACGCAGGCGCACCACGCCCGCCTCACGCTCGGACAGCGTCTGGAGGACCTGCTGGAGCTGGTCCTGCAGCAGGGAGAACGACACCGCGTCGACGGCGACGACCGCCTCGGAGTCCTCGATGAAGTCGCCGAGCTGGCTGTCACCCTCGTCGCCGATGGTCTGGTCGAGCGAGATGGGCTCCCGGGCGTACTGCTGGATCTCCAGCACCTTCTCCGGTGTGATGTCCATCTCCTTGGCCAGCTCCTCCGGGGTGGGCTCGCGGCCCAGGTCCTGGAGCAGCTCGCGCTGGATGCGACCGAGCTTGTTGATCACCTCGACCATGTGCACCGGGATGCGGATGGTGCGGGCCTGGTCGGCCATGGCGCGGGTGATGGCCTGGCGGATCCACCAGGTGGCGTAGGTGGAGAACTTGTAGCCCTTGGTGTAGTCGAACTTCTCGACGGCGCGGATGAGGCCGAGGTTGCCTTCCTGGATGAGGTCGAGGAAGGCCATGCCGCGACCGGTGTAGCGCTTGGCCAGCGAGACCACCAGGCGGAGGTTGGCCTCCAGCAGGTGGTTCTTGGCGCGCTCGCCGTCCCGGGAGATCCACATCAGGTCGCGCTGGAGGTCGCGGACCAGCTTCTCCTCGCCCTCGTCGGCGGCGCGCAGCCGCTCGGCGGCGTAGAGGCCGGCCTCGATCCGCTTGGCCAGCTCGACCTCCTGCTCGGCGTTGAGCAGCGGCACCTTGCCGATCTGCTTCAGGTACGCCCGCACGGAGTCGGCGGAGGCGGTCAGCTCGGCGTCCCGGCGCGCCTGCTTGAGCGCCTCGGACTCCTCGTCGTCCCACTCGAAGTCGTTGTCGGTGGCGGAGCTGGCCGCGTCGGCCTCGGCGGCCTGGGTCAGCTCGGCCGGCTCCTCGACCACCACGTCCTCGATCTCGGCGGCCAGCTCCTCCGGGTCGATCTCACCGTCGGGGCCCTCGGCCTTGCCGCCGGCCTTGGCCGGCTTGGCCGCGGCGGTCTTCGCCGCCACCGTGGCCTTGGTGGCGCGGGTCGCCTTGGTGGCCTTCGCCGGGGCCGCGGCCTTCGCCACGTCGGCGGTGGTGGCCTTGCGCGCGGTCGCCTTCCGGGGGGCCGGTGCGGGCGACTCCTCGGCGGCCGGCGCCTGCTTCGGGGCGGGCGCGGCGGCCTTCTTGGTGGTCTTGGCGGTGGTCGCGCGGGAGGCCGGGGTGGCGGACCGGGCGGCGGCGACGCGGCGGCGGGTGCTCGCCGAGCCGTCCACCACCACCGTCACGCCCGCCTCGGAGAGCGCGCGGAGGATCTTCTTGGCCTGGGCCGGGGTCACCTCAGCGGACTCGACGGTGCGCGCGAGCTGGGCCGACGTGAGCTGGCCGCCGGCGCTCTGCGCGTGGGCGATCAGGGTGTCGGTGAGCGAGCGAACGTCGGCGCCGGTCTGGCGGGGATCTGTCACGAAGACCTTCCGGAGGCGAAAGAGCGAGCACGGCCGGGTCGTCCGGCGCAGCATGGGACGGCCGCGCCGGGCGAGTCGTTGAGGACCCCCGTGTCCCGGGCCGTCCGGTCGCTGGCGGTCCGTGGCGCGTGGGCAGGGTGAATTGTAACGCCGTCTGCCGCGATCATCCCGCGCCGCACGGCGGACCTGCGGTCCGGGACCGCAGATTCGGCGCAGATGTGGACTTTGTAAGGATGATACCCGCGCGCGAGACGGCCGGTCCCGATCGTGCGGGAAGGGGAGAAACATGATCACCTCGACGCCCACGGCGCGGGAGTTGCTCACGATCGCTGTCGACGTGGCCCGGGAGGCAGCCGCCACCGCGTACCGGATGCGGGTCGAGGGTGTCTCGGTGGCCGCGACCAAGAGCACGGTGACCGACGTGGTCACCGCCGCCGACCGGGCGGTGGAGCGCCAGGTGGTCGCCGCGCTGCGGCAGCGGCGGCCCGGCGACGCGGTGCTGGGCGAGGAGTACGGCGCGGGGGAGACCGGCCCGGACGGCGACGACGGCGTGCGCTGGATCCTCGACCCGATCGACGGAACCGTGAACTACCTCTACGGGCTGCCCTACTGCGCCGTCTCGCTGGCCGCCGAGGTGTCCGGTGAGGCGGTCGCCGGGGTGGTCCGCAACGTCGTCACCGGCGAGGAGTGGACCGCGACGCTCGGCGGCGGCGCGTGGCGCGACGGGCAGCGGCTGCACGGCTCCACCGCGACCGATCTCGGGCAGGCGCTCGTCGCCACCGGGTTCGGCTACGACGCCGGCCGCCGGGCGTACCAGGCGCGGGTGGTGACGGAGCTGATCCCGCACATCCGGGACATCCGCCGGATGGGAGCCGCCGCGCTCGATCTCTGCCTGGCTGCCGAGGGGCGGGTGGACGCGTACTTCGAGAAAGGGCTGGCCGACTGGGACCTGGCCGCCGGCGGGCTCGTCGCCCGGGAGGCCGGGCTGCTGGTGACCGGCCTGTCCGGCCGCCCGGCCGGACCGGACATGGTGCTCGCGGCGCCGCCGGCGCTGCACGGGCCGCTGCACGACCGGCTGGCCGACCTGGACGCCGCCGGCGGGCCGTGACCGCCGGACACGCGGCGGGGCGGCCTCCCCGGAGGGAGACCGCCCCGCGTCGCCGGGCCGCCGTCGGCTACTTCTCGATCGGCATCGGGCAGGTCTCGGGCGGCGCCTGCGGCGCGCCCAGGTCGCCGAGCGACTGGTTGACCTCGGTGGTGGTGGCGAGCTGCTGGAACTGGTTGCCCAGGACCACGTCGACCACGTCGTCCTTGCGGTTCGCGTCGAAGTCCTGGTTGGCCTCGTTCAGGAAGTACGCGCGCAGCAGGTGCGCCGAGCCGACGGCCTTGGGCCCGAACCGCAACTGGGCCACGCCGTCGAACGCCTTCTTCTCGTTGCCGACCTTCTTGACCTGGAACTTGCGGTTGCGGAAGTCGTCCGCGACGCTGCCGGCCCGGCCGGCCTCGTCGGTGGCGTTGTAGACGTTGATCTTGACGTCCTTCTGCTCCCGCAGCCGCAGGTCGACGAGCGGCCAGCCGTCCGGGCAGGCGGCCGCCGTACCGGCTGTGCCCTGACTGTCCTTCAGCACGGCGACGACCACGACGACCAGGGCGACAGCCGCCAGCAGTCCGACGACAACGAGTGCTCGCACTCGCGCAAAACTCATCCTGGGCGCTCCCCGGACAGTGATTGGGTGGTGGCGGGCGACGCGGTCGGGCCGCGACCGGTCGGCCGTCCAGTACGCCGCTGAGGTTAACGCTTGTCCGGCTCAGGCGTGGAAACAGTCCGACATACCGGCGCGCCACGCGTTGAACCGGTAGGACTACCCCTATCTTCGTGTCGCCTGAGTCACATTGGGAACAACTTCGGGCGCAGAGGCGTACATCTCTCCCGCGAGGGCGGTATACATGCCTCGCCCACAGGGGGGGTAAGGTTCCGCGCTCACCGGGGGCATTTCGCACCGGCGGGCCCGGCCCACCGCTCGTCGGGTCGGGTGCCCGACAGAGATGGTGGCCGGTCAGGGGAACCGAAACGGCGTCGTCCGGCGTTACAACCGGCAGCGACAATATCGATATTGGAGAGTGAAACCGATGGCCACCGACTACGACGCCCCGCGTCGCGACGAGGTCGACCTCGGCGAGGACAGCCTGGAAGAGCTCAAGGCCCGGCGGGTCGACTCACAGTCGGGCGCCGTGGACGTCGACGAGGCCGAGGTGGCCGAGAGCTTCGAGCTGCCCGGCGCCGATCTGGCCGACGAGGAGCTCACGGTCAAGGTCCTCCCGATGCAGCAGGACGAGTTCCGGTGCGCCCGCTGCTTCCTGGTCCACCACCGCAGCCAGCTGGCGGTCGAGCGCAACGGCGACCTGATCTGCCGCGAGTGCGTCTGATCCCGACCGGGGACACCAGCGGCGGCCTCCTCGACGGGGCCGCCGCTGTTCGAGCCGCCGCCGTGCGCGTGCGGCCGATAGCTGCTTGACTCGTACGGGCGGCTGCCACGCCGCGCGGAGCGGGAGGGCGGACGGGTGAGTGAGCGCAGCGAGGGGACCGGCGCCGACCGGACCCCGGCTCCGGCGGCGAGACCGGCACCGACCGGGCCGGACGTGACAGCGGCAGGACCGGCCGGTGCGGGCACGACGCCCGACCCGACCGGCCCGGACGCCGAGGAGCTGGGCGCCACCGTCGCCGCCCTGACCGCCGACGACATCGCGCCCGCCCGTCGGCGGCAACTGCTCACCCGGCTGGTCGGGCAGGCCCGCGCCCGCGGGATCAGCGACCTGTTCAAGCCCCGTGCCGCGGTGCGCTGGATGACCGACACGGTCGCCGAGGTCGCCCCGCACGTGCCGATCCGTGACCTCGCCACGCTGCGGCGGCACTTCCCCGGCCTGGACGACGAGGCGCTCGCCGACCGGCTGGTCCGCAACGCGTCCCGTGCCACCGCCGGGGTCGGCGCCGCGGGCGGCGGGGTCGCCGCCGTCGAGTGGGCGGTCACACCCACCCTGCTCTCCGCGCCTGTGCTGCTGGCCGCCGAGACGGTGGCGGTGGTGGCGATCGAGCTGAAGCTGATCGGCGAGCTGCACGAGGTCCACCGGGTGGCGCTGCCGGCCGGCGGCACCGGCCGTGCCGTCGCGCTCGTGCAGTCCTGGGCCACCCAGCGGGGGATCAACCCGATGATGCCGGGTGTCGGGGTCAGCGCCGTGCTCGGCACCGCTGCCCGCCGCGAACTACGCGACAGCCTGATGCGTCGCTTCGGGCGCAACCTCACCACGCTCGGGCCGTTCCTGACCGGCGCCGCCGTGGCCGGCTACCTCAACCGCCGGGCCACCCGCGCGCTCGGCGAGCAGCTGCGCAAGGACCTGCGGCGTACCGCGCGTGCCCTGCCGGACAAGCCGTCCTGACCGGCGGCGCCGGGCCGCGGCGGCAGCGCCGGGCCGGGCCGGGCCGCGGTGGACCGTCAGGCCGCGTCGCGGGCGGCCAGCAGGGCGGTCGCCAACTGGACCGGGTGCCGGGTGCTGACCACCCAGAACGGGGTCGGGTCGGCCGGGTCGTCCAGCACCACCTGCACCGCGCCACCGATCCACGGCCGCTGCACCACGAAGGCCAGCGGGTCGGAGCCGACGCCGAGCACCTCGCGCCGGCCGGCCGCGTCCAGCGGCACCACGTCCGCGACGTACCGCACCGGCAGGTGGGCGTCGTCCACCCGCAGCTCGCCGTCGCGCACCTCGACCCGGATCCGGCCCAGCCACCACAGGCCGGCCACGGCGGCCGGGATCAGCAGGACGAACGGCAGCCAGGCGCGTACCCCGGTCGCGCCCATCCACAGCTCGACCGCGAGCAGGACGGCCACGGCCAGCCCGGCCGGCCAGGCCCACCAGGGCAGCCCGAGGCGCTCCGCGTACGGCGCGGCGGGGGCCGTCGGGGCGGCCGGAGATGACGACTGACGCACACAGACGAGGGTACGGCGCGCGGGCGGCCCGGCAACCGGCAGGATGGCAGGGGCACCCCGCAGGACCGGACGGAAGAGGATGACCGTGACAGACGTCGTACCCGTGCCCGTGCGGCTGCTCGACCCGGAGCTGCCACTGCCGGCGTACGCCCATCCCGGCGACGCCGGTGCGGACCTGGTGGCCGCCGCGGACGTCGAGCTGCCGCCCGGCGGCCGGGCCCTGGTCCCCACGGGCGTGGCGGTGGCGCTGCCGGACGGCTACGTCGGGCTGGTGCACCCCCGATCCGGACTCGCGGCCAGACTCGGCGTGACGGTGCTCAACGCGCCCGGTACGGTCGACGCCGGCTACCGGGGTGAGATCCTGGTCAACCTGATCAACCACGACCGGGACACACCGGCCAGGATCAGCCGGGGTGACCGCATCGCGCAGCTCGTGGTCCAGCGGGTCGCCCGGGCCGAGTTCCGGCCGGTGGCCGAGTTGCCCGGGTCCCGGCGTGGCACCGGCGGGCACGGATCCACCGGCGGGCACGCCGGGCTGGTCCCGGCGCCGTCCGGCGGGCAGAGCGAAGAGGTGGCAGGGTGAGTGTGAACAGCGGAGGGTGGGCGCAGTGATCTTCTCCCGGAAGCGGGCCGACGAGGCGCGTGACAATGGGGTCCTCGACGCCGAGGAGACCCCGTCGGCGCCGGACCGCGGCCCGTACGACGTCAGCGAGGCACCGGACGCGCCTCGGCTCGACCTGGGCAGCCTTCAGATCCCGGCGGTGCCGGACGTCGAGGTGCGGGTCCAGGCCGACCCGCAGGGCGTGATCCAGCAGGTCGTGCTCGTGCACGGGCAGAACGCGCTCCAGCTCGGCGTCTTCGCCGCGCCCCGGTCCGAGGGCATCTGGGCCGAGGTGCGCGAGGAGATCCGCCAGTCGCTCGTGAACGACGGCGCGACCGCCCAGGAGGTCGAGGGCGAGCACGGGCCCGAGCTGCGCGCCCGCGTGGGTACCCCGGACGGGCCGACCGAGCTGCGGTTCGTCGGCATCGACGGCCCGCGGTGGATGGTGCGCGGCGTCTTCCAGGGCGCGGCCGCCACCG